>JAWVZW010000030.1:0-11548 GCA_033721975.1 Balneolaceae bacterium | reverse complement strand
CCAGGTCATTCACACGCTAAAAATTGTTCTGGCGAGCGATGAATCTGTAAGGACAGGGAAATCCGTTGAGCTGTAGGGGAGGCAAAAGGCAGAAGGCAAAAGGCAAAATTTACGATTAATGATTTTTCACTTTTCACTACTCACTACTCAAGACTCAAGACTAAAACTCCCCCTTTCCCCACTTCAACATGGGCATGCTTGAGCAGCTCCTCCATGGTTACGAATTCGAGTGCCTTTTCGTTGGTGGCTTCGAGTACAACACTGGGCGCTTTGCCTGCATCATAGGCTTCTTTCCATCGCAGCACACACAGGCACCACCGGTCGCCGGGTACCAGCCCTGGAAAATTATATTTTGGCAGGGGAGTGGATAGGTCATTACCCATCGATTTGGAAAATTCCAGAAACTCCTCGTTCATGATTGCACACACCATATGGCGTCCACGATCTTCAGGTCCAGAGTCACAGCAGCCATTGCGATAATACCCGGTAACAGGATCGTTGCTGCAAACCGTAATCGGTTCACCGAAGATATTTTTTTCCTGTTTACTCATCCTTGAATTCCAGCTTCTGTGTGTTCAGGTTCAATTTCCTGTAAAAACAGGCTTTGCGATGCTTGTTATCCTTACGCCGGGTGTGGCAGACGCCTTCTCCTTCAAGGGTTACCTTGTAAACAAGAGCATCCTGATCACAATCTACCAGTACCTCATCAAGTATCAGGGTGTTCCCGGATGTCAATCCCTTAATCCAAAGCTCATTGCGGCTGGTGCTCCAGAAGGCTGCCTGACCCGTTTCCAGGGTATGGGCCATAGCTTCCCGGTTCACTGAGGCAATCATCAAGATCCGGCCCGATGAACTTTCCTGCACGGCAACCGGGAGGAGCCCACCGCGCTTCTCAAATTGCAGCTTAAGATCGGTTCCTTCTTCAATAACTTTCTTTGGGTCTGGCATGGTTCAGATTAATTGGGCATTAAATAAAGCGCAAGATATGATTTCAGGGATTCATTGTCAGAATCATGTTCAGGATATGACTCTTGGATCTTGATGAGCTTGATGCATCTGTTATTACCAATGTTCTAATTCATTTAAATATTCGGCCGATTTCTTTATTGCCTTAAAGCCTTATTCCCCTTACCATGGTTTTGCAACAGGTTCCCGAAGAATCGGCCACTGCGCCATTTCGAAGGATGAAAAGGGAATCCGGTGACACGTTTTCGCACTCATTATGCGGGAAACGGGAAGTCCGGAACTATCCCCGTAGCTGTAATCTCTGTAAACGTTCAGTCATTCAAAGCCACTGCCCAATTTGATTTTAACCGGGCGGGAAGGCTGCTGAAAGTGGAGAAAGTCAGAAGACCTGCCTGTTTGCATTCAGATTCAGGCTTTCGGAGGAAGGGCCGGGGATTTAGAATCTGTATGGAAACCGGTTAAAGGGTCCATACGGGGTGCTATCTCACCCATCTTTTCACGTACGGAAGCTCATTGGTTAATTTCTAAAACTTCATAAACCATGAGCAACAAATACATTCTACTTTTAACAACCATTATTCTTTTTTGGATTTCGTCTGCTTCAGCTCAGACAACGGAACCATCCGCATCAGCAGAGGCGATGCCCGATACATTGGTGGCAGAACTGGACCGGATAGTGATAACCGCCTCAAAACTACCCTTGTCGCGTCGCGAGACTACCAAACCGGTAATTATCATTGACCGCGCTGAACTTGACCGCAGTTCGGGTAGTGATATATCGCAAATTCTGAACCGCCAGAGCGGCATTCGGGTCAACAATGCCTACGGTTCACCGGCCAACAGCCGGATTCTCTATCTGCAGGGAGCATCCGCGCAAAATACGCTGATACTGCTTGACGGCAAACCGGTGAATGATCCTTCCGGAGTAGGAGGTCTGTTTGACCTGCGTCTGCTCCCATAGCATCAGCTTGAGCGAATAGAGGTGATCAAGGGCAGCCAGTCTACTCTCTATGGAACAGATGCTGTTGCAGGAGTGATTAATCTGATCTCTGCGACGCCTTCCGCTGAACCATTCAGTGCTGTTTCAACCCTATCCTACGGTTCATTCAACACATTTCAGGGATCCATAGGAGTAAGCGGATCTCCTGCCAAAGAGGTTCAATATCATCTTTCTTATCAGCGTGATTCATCCGATGGATTTTCAGCAGCATCCGCTCCGGATGAAGGGAGTGATTTCAGCAATGATGGATATCAACGAAATTCATTGTTTGGCAGGGTAGAGGTTCAGGTGGGTAGCTCTATGATTCTTACACCCTATCTGAATTACTCTGAAAACAGCGGAGATTATGATGGCGGTGCCTTTACAGACGCTGATAACCGTTATATGCTAGAGATGATACACCCGGGAATACGGACGGAATATCGATCCGGTGATTTCAGGATTCGGGGAGATTATGGTTTTACACAAACCAATCGACTTTTTGAATCCGAGCTGGGTACCAATGAGTTTGAGGGACGATTTCACGATGCTGATCTCTATGCAGATCTTAGCTTTGGAGAGTATGTCACTGTTTTGGGAGGGTTCAATTATCAGGATTATGCTATACCCGTTTCAGCTGAAGGAGAGGAGGATCGAAGGGCATGGATTAAGAGTCCTTATCTAACTTTCTATCTAAAGAATTTACATGGCTTCAGTGCAGAGCTGGGATACCGGCTGAACCGTCACTCCGAATACGGAAACAATTCAACCTACAGCCTTGCTCCATCATATTATCTTTTAGATAACCTAAAGCTGTATGCATCGGTAACATCAGGTTTTAAAGTGCCCACACCGGATGAACTCTTTGGGCCGTTCGGGGCAAACGAAGATCTCGATCCGCAAAGAAGCAGGTATATCAATGCAGGACTGGAAACCTATTTAATGGATCGCAGACTGAAGGCCGGATTCCAGGTTTTTTCCCGAAAAATCAACGACCTGATCATTTTTACATTTGATCAGGGATATATCAATCGGGATGAACAGAATGACCGGGGAGTGGAAGTCACCGCCGATTGGCTTATCGGAAAATCATTGAATACAGGGGTGTGGTACAATTACACGGATGGTGAAATTACCGAGGTTACGAATGACGGGAATGTGACCAGAAGCAACCTGATCCGCCGGCCGAAGCACAGCATTGGATTGGATCTTGCGGCAGACTTATCTGAAAAATGGACGGTTCGGGTCAATGGTGAGTGGAACGGTGAGCGAACAGACCTGTATTTCAATCCGGCCAATAATTTTATTGCAGAGAATGTAAAGCTGGACCCCTATACGCTTGTCAATCTCTATACGGAATACCGTTTGGCCAAACCTGACATCACATTTTTTGCTGATGTGAAAAATTTGCTGAATACGGACTTCACGGAGGTCTATGGATTTAACACGATGGGAACGGCTTTGAAGGCAGGGGTGAAGGTTCGGTTTTGATTTGCGGACTCACCCCCTGTCCCCCTCTCTGCAGGCAAAGAGGGGGGACTTCATAACGAATTTTTAAGTAGATAAATAGATAGGGTGCTAAATGAATAATTTATTCAATGAAGAAATAATCTGTCAGAAAAGTGGCCTAGAAATGTGATGATATTTTTCTGAGTAAGTGCTGCATATTATGTGTTTCCTCGTTTTTAAACCGTACTACTTTTAAACCCATTTTTGAAATAACCAGATCTCTATCCTTGTCATAGTCTTTTTGGAATTTGTGGATTTTGCCATCTAACTCTATGACCAATTTGTATTCTGAACTATAAAAATCAGGAATAAAGAAATATAGCTTCCCCCGGTCATTTTCATAGATCAGGGGATGTTGTCGAAGAAATTTTACCCCATTCAATCTTCTATTCCTTAGTTCTGCCCAAAGTAACTTTTCGGCTTTGGTAGAGTTTTTTCTAAGCTCTCTTGCCAGCTCAATGATCTTTCTTCTTGAATTCATCTTGTAATCAAAATGAATGCGCAATCAAAACGCAACATCAAAGAGTTTACTTGAGCAAATAATTGTATTCATGAGTTCCCCCTCTCTAATCGTAGAGAGGGGGACAGGGGGTGAGTCCGACTTCACCTCGCAACCCAATGCCACACAAATCCCACGACCATCACACCCAGTCCCAAGGCGATGATGATGGGTTCAATCCAAAATGCCAGGAACAGGCAGCCTGCCAGGCCGAGTATAGGAATGATGCGAGGATACAGCCGATCTTCTTCAGGCAGAAAGAGTGCCGCCAGATTGGTAATGGAATAGTATATCAATACGGTAAATGCACTGAATGACCAGGTAAAGACAATGTCACCCGAAAGAATCAAAATGCCAATGATCACGCAGGTGACCCATACGGCTGCAACGGGGCTTTGGGTAGCCGGGTTTATTCGGGCCAGAAAGCGCGGCACATCCCCCCGGCGCGACATGCTCAGCAATACCCTCGACAGGCCCAGCAGCAGGTTTAAAAGTACACCCAGCATGGCAGTGATCGCGGCAAAGGTAACAACGGCACCGATAACGGGGAGTTCCAGCCTTTGAGCCACAATCATCAGGGGAGCTGCCTCACCGTTTACGCTTTGGCCAAACGCTTCAGCTCCCAATACCTGAAGGGACACAATGGTGATCCCTGCATAGAGCAGTACAATGGCGATCATGGTTAAGATGATTGCTCTTGGAATCGTTTGTTTGGGATTTTCTACTTCCTCTCCCAGAGTTGCGATCCGTCCATAACCAGTATAGGCCACAAACATCAGTGCACTCCCGTACAGAATGGATGAGGCAGATGTGCCTGATAGTGCATTATAGACAGGTTCAACAGGTACACCGTCTACGTAAACGGATGCAGCGATCAGCAGAAACAAACCTATCAGTGTAAGCGATACAATCAGCTTATTGGCTGAATTGCTGCGGCGAATACCGCCTGATACCAGAACCGTCAGAACCAAAAGTAGAGTGATCCCGGCAATTGTCATAAACCGGGTATCTGCCTGCATGCCAGTCGCATACAATATGTCTCCCACGCATCCCAGTGCGGCAGTTGCGGCTGAGGCAGATTTGGCCACCATAAACATCCAGCCTGCAGTGAACCCAAACCAGGAATTGATAAACCGGTACCCGTATTCATATGTACCGCCGCTAACCGGATGAGCCGCCGCCAGCTGTGCACTGCTGAGCCCGTTGAGGGTAGCCAGCAAAGCTGCAATGACAATGGATATGACAACCCCATTACCGGCAACTTGTGTGGCGATGGCTATACTGACAAATATACCGGTACCGATAATGGATCCGAGTCCCATAATGATGGCGCCCGGGGTTCGGATAGCTCGATTCAGCTGGTCCATGTTTGACTATTTGAATTCCCTGTTTTTCTATCAGTTTGGCAAGATTCCGGGAAGAATATAGGATTATTCAACCACAGGAGTGCAAATCACAAGTAAGATCGAATAACCTCAAAGGAAAAGAGGGTTGATGTTTCTGCAAAACAATGACTATCATGGGCTGAGAATGATTCAACGCATAGATTCTTATATTTTTTCAACCAGAGATGCTGTTTCCTGTAAAGGATAACAGAGCTGCAAAGACAAGCTAGACATGACCCAGACTGAAAACCGTTGGTATGTAAAGTATACATATGGCCTGGCAGGACTGATTCTCACGATCTATTCCATGATCATGGCAAAATCGATTTTGCTGCCTATTCTGTTTGCGCTTTTCCTTTCCATATTGATCGCCCCTATCAGCAGTGCTCTTGAAAAGAGGGGCATACCCCGTTTTCTTTCAGCTTTCATTGCCATATTGGCCGGTATTCTGGTTCTATTGCTGATCGGATTCTTTTTCTACAAACAGATGACAGCCTTTGCTGCGGATGCTGATATGTTTACCGAGCGTCTTCAGGAGCTTCTTAGTTCGGTTGAATCGCTCATTGCCAGCACCTTTTCTATTAATACTGAACTGAATCTGGATATGCTGGTCTCTGCAACGGTTCAATATGTGCGGGAGAATGCGAGCTCATTAACACGAGGCATTTCAGAGGCAGCCTCACTTGTGACCGCCGTATTTCTGGTTCCGGTTTACATGTTCCTGATTCTGATTTTGCGTGACCTGCTGATAAACTTTCTGGAGCAGGCATTTGCAGGTGGGAACCCGGAGCGAAAACGAAAAGTGCATCGCATCATCCAGAAGGTGAAAACCCTGGTTCAAAAATATATTACAGGAGTCCTAACTGTTATCGTCATTCTGGCGATACTCTATTCAACGATGCTGATGATTATTGGCCTGGAACACGCCATTTTCTTTGGCGTATTTGCAGCAACGCTGAATATTATCCCATTTATCGGTCCTCTGATGGGCTCGATATTGCCTATTCTGTATTCAATCATTACGATGGATTCGTTCATTTTCCCGCTGATTATCCTGGGCGGATTCTATGTGGTTCAGATTCTGGAGGGTAACTTATTTACGCCGCTGATCGTGGGGAGTCAGGTGAGCATGAATGCCCTGGCAACTCTTGTTCTGCTTTTTGTAGGAGCACAAATTTGGGGACTCGCCGGGATGATCCTTTTTATTCCTCTTGGAGCTATTTTTAAGATTATTTGTGATGAGGTGGATTCGCTGAAACCGTATGGGTACCTGCTGGGTTCAGACAACACCCATAAAACGGGTAAGAAAAGAGGGCTTTCAAAGAAAATCCATGATCTCTCACAAAAAGCAAAAGAGAAAGCCGGAATATCTGATGACGGTATTCTCGATATCGGTAAGGATGAAGATTAAGACAAGGTCATCACTCTTCGGGTTGTAAGGTAAGATGTATTGCATTGCAGAAATGCCCTAAATCTGGGCAATGACCATATCCTGGAAGTGAAATCTGACAATTATCGAAAATTTTATACATTGCGATTTGATTGAAAACACGGTTCTCACCAGGAAAATGATAATCTATCTAATCTAATTCAATCCTATCCCTATGAACACGCTCAAAATAGTGGTGCCTTTTCTGTTGCTGGTTTTTTTTACGGGATGCAGTGATGTGGAGACCGGCAGCGATACCATCGCAATCACCGGTGTTAATGTCTTGACCATGGAATCGGATCGGATTTTACCCGATCAGACAGTGGTCATCCGGAATGGTTTTATAAACCGGATTGGTGATGCGGGAGATGTTGAGATTCCAAGGGGTGCTGAAGTGATCAGCGGAGACTATTATGTGATGCCCGGTCTGGCAGAAATGCATGCCCATATCCCATCAGAGAGGCAGGGGGCCGAATTGATGGAGGCTACGCTGGGGATGTATTTATCGCAGGGTATAACGACGATCCGCGGTATGCTTGGAGAGCCGGCTCATCTAGAATTAAAGGAGAGAGCTTCTCTTGGAGAGGTTGACAGTCCCCGCATCTTCACATCAGGACCTTCTTTTAGCGGGAATTCGGTTTCCACACCGGAAGAAGCCCGGCAGCGGGTGCGCGAGCAGAAAGAAGCCGGTTATGATCTGATCAAGGTACACCCGGGGTTAAGCCGGGAAATTTTTGATGCAATGGCGGATGAGGCACAGAAGGTGGATATGGAATTTTCCGGACATATCTCATTTGATGTGGGCCTGGAAAGGGCACTTGAGGCCGGGCAAACGACCATTGAGCATCTGGATCGCTATATGGAATTTTTGGCTGATGTACCCGATGACAGAACTGATCCCAATATTATCTTTTTCGGATATGATCTCACTCCCTATGTGGATCGCTCCAGAATTCCGGACGCGGTATCATTGACCATCGAGGAAGCTGCCTGGAATGTTCCAACAAACACCCTGATGGTTAATGTATTCAGTCCCGATTACACAACGGATGAGATGATGGAATGGCCTGGAATGGAGTATATAGCAGAATCAACTCTTGAGGGCTGGTCTCAGTTTGTAAACAATATTAGGTCCGAGGAAGATTATGACGTACAACAGGCGCGTGAATTTCTGGAAATTCGAAAAGAGCTTACAAGAGAACTACACAGGCAGGGTGCAGGCCTCCTACTGGGAGCAGATGCGCCACAGATTTTTAATCCGCCGGGCTTTTCTGCACACCGTGAACTCGCTCTCCTTGTTGAAGCCGGTATATCACCCTATGATGCAATCATGACGGGAACCGTAAGTGTGGGAGAGTACCTGGGCGAAGAAGCATCAACCGGGAGAATTGCACCGGGATACCGCGCAGATCTGATCCTGCTTTCGGCCAATCCGCTCCTGAGTGTGCCGTTTCAGGATCATATTGAGGGCGTGATGGTTTCGGGAAGATATTATGACCGCGAAGCGCTTGACGGGCTTCTCAACCGGATGCAAAGCGTTATCGAATAAGTTGGACTGGATATGAAAAAACTGTCAACCTATTGAAAATGCTTCATTTCTTTTTCGAAGTCTTCGTCCGACATCAGTCCCTGCTGCCACAGGCCTGTTAAATAATTCCGTTTATCCAGCGTGCCCGGATCTGAGTCCATATCCGGAGTCCGGTCTTGTTTTTCAGACTGCTTGGCGATTCGCATTCGTTCCGCTTCTGCTGCCCTTCTGATGAGTTCGGCAAGCTCTTCTGGATCTTTCTGTCCGATTAACACAGCTTTTCGCGCCTCAGTCTGAATCACGACATTCCCGATATCAAAGTACCGATCTGTATTGGTTCTCGTAACACGAGTCTGGGTTATATTGGCCAGGTCAATATTTTCACTGCTCTTTGAATCCTTCAGTGTTATCTGCCGGTCGGTGATAATGTAGGATATGGATCTGTGAGTTGAATAGTAGCGGTAAATCAGGTAGAGACCCAACCCAAACAAGGGAATCAATAATACTCCCAAAAGGTACCAGCCAAACAGGGAGAGGTGAGAGGGTTTAAGCGTTATTTGCTTCTGCTGATCGCTCATTGAGCCAGAATTAATTTCCAATTTTTGATACTGAACATTGTGAAATGATCGGTCCAATTCCAAATAACCGGCCTTGCCCGCGACTGTATGGGTTTCGAGTCTCGAATTCACACATGATTCACAATATTCTCTTTCCTTTTTCCTATCTTTGAGGCTAAGCAAAATTACCTGTTAATCCGTTTCTTTTCCTCTTGAAAGCCTGGAAATATATTGTCGCAGTATGGATGACCCTCGTTGTTATACTTGGGTTTTCAATCCGGATTCCGCAAATCGATATCCTGGAGCAGACAGCCCGGAATCTGTTTCTGCATGTACCCATGTGGTTTACCATGATGGTGGCTTTTGCAATGGCGTTTTATTTCAGCATTCGGTATTTGAATGATGAGCAGATGAAATGGGACAGAAAAGCGGAAACGGCGACGGCTGTCGGATTGGTTTTTGGTATTTGCGGCCTGCTGACCGGTTCACTATGGGCACGATTTACCTGGGGCACCTGGTGGACGTTTGCGGAACCCCGGATGAATCTCTCTGCACTCGCCATGCTGATATTTGTAGCCTATTTTATACTGAGAACGGCGTTTTCGGATGAAGAAAAAAGAGCCAAAATTTCAGCTGTGTACAATATATTCGGCGTTACCACGATCCCGTTTCTGCTGTATATCATTCCGCGTCAGCTGCCAAGTTTGCATCCCGGCGCTGAGGGAAATCCTGCATTCAGTGAAATCACAGCCCCCGAGCTCCGTATCATTTTTTACCCGGCAGTGATCGGTTTTATCGGTATTGCCATCTGGCTGATGGATATTGTGAACCGCTACAAGAAAGTGAAGGAATTAACGGAATCCAGAATATGAGCAACATTTTTACACAAGATGATTCGCCTGTGAGCGTTGATACACTCACGGAAAGCTACTCCGAAAGCTGGGAAGGAGTTCAGGGTATTGAACAATCCTCTGCTTTTATCCAGTTTATGGCGTCAGATGATCTGATCTGGGTAGTTCTCGGCGTAAGCCTGATTATCTGGTTCATTCTGCTGTTCTTCATTATCAGGGTAGATAAGAAAGTATCCCGGCTGGAGAAGGCTGTTGAGGAATCAGGAAAACAGGAATCATCCGGTTCAGACAAAGAAATTCAAGACAATCAAAGCGCATCATGAAACCCAAGCTGATAATTGGCATACTGGCCATCGTCCTTTTTACATCATTACTGATGTACAATTTTGGAAACAGCATATCTACCTATGTTAACTTTGAACAGGCTGAAAACAGATCCACTTCGCATGTGGTGGGAACGTGGGATGACAGCCGTGACTATGGATTCTCCAGGGAAACCATGCAGTTTTCATTTTATATGAAAGATGAGGATGGCAATGTGCGCCGCGTAATCTACCCCAAACCCAAACCAAACAATTTTGAGCAGGCTACTCAGCTTGTTGTGGTGGGGGAGATGAGAAACAGCGTATTTCACGCCAATGAAATGCTGATGAAGTGTCCGTCAAAATACAATGACGGAAGTGAACTTTTGAATGCGCAGGAGAGCTGATAAGGAATGATTGCATCTGCCGGCCACCTGCTGTTAAGTGGCGCTTTTTTCACATCGCTGATTGCGATGGGGCTTTATGCTTTCGCCGCTGTAAAACACAACCGCTCTTTCGAAAAATTTGCCAACGGCCTTTGGTATCTCAAGGGATTGCTGCTGCTCTTCTCATCTGCAGCACTGATCTATCTGATCATGACGCATCAGTTCCAGTACTACTATGTATGGAACTACACCAGCCTCGACCTTGAGACCCGCTATCTGTTTTCTGCTTTTTATGGCGGACAGGAGGGAAGCTTTATGCTTTGGGTTCTCTTTTCCTGCCTGGTAGGTATTGGCCTGATACGCTGGACCCGCAAGCCCTACAAGGCTCCCGTGATGTTTGTGATGGCGCTCACTCAGTTTTTTCTGCTCTCCATGATTGTGGGCTGGGACTTTTCTTTTGCCAAAATTGGTGCGTCACCATTTCGAACGATCGCCCAGGAAATGCCGAATGCACCTTTCATTCAGGCCAATCCGGATTTTGTACCTGCCGATGGTACGGGGCTGAATGATCTTCTGAAAAGCCCTTGGATGATGATTCATCCTCCCATCATTTTTGTGGGTTTTGCCATGATGACGGTACCCTTTGCCTTTGCCATTGCGTCGCTCTGGACGAAAACCTATCACGAATGGATTCGTCCAGCACTGCCATGGACGCTGGCCGCAAATCTTTCTCTGCTCACAGCCATATTTCTGGGCGGATACTGGGCCTATGAAACCCTTTCGTTTGGCGGATACTGGGCATGGGATCCAGTTGAAAATGCGTCTTTGGTTCCCTGGCTCATAGGTACGGCCGGCATTCATGCGATGATCATTCAGAGAAAGAGTTCCAGAGCGCACAAAGCGTCTCTTTTCCTGTCCATTTTGGCCTATATCGCTATTGTGTACCAGACGTTTCTTACCAGATCCGGCGTTCTGGCGGATCAATCTGTTCACAGCTTTGTTGACCTGGGTCTTTACGGTCAGCTTCTGATGTATATTCTTGTGATGACCTTCATGGGCATCGGATTCTACCTCTACAGGTACAAGGAGCTGCCCAGCCCGGAAGAGGAGTCTAAATTCCTCAGCCGTGAGTTCATGACGTTTACAGGATCCATGCT
>JAWVZW010000029.1:0-11586 GCA_033721975.1 Balneolaceae bacterium | reverse complement strand
GTAATGGAACCGGCAATTACCCTGGCTCGTGATGGCTTTCTACTTCCGCACTCTACCGCAGAAAGCCTGAATCGCGCCAAAGATCAGCTTTCCCGTTTTGCGGGATCCGAATTTACATTCCTGAAGCCGGACGGCAGCGACTGGATGCCGGGTGAACTTTTTGTCCAGCCGGATCTGGCTGTAACCCTTCAGCGAATTGCCACGCTGGGCCGGAGAGGATTCTACTCCGGTATTACAGCCAGGCTGATTATCGAAGAGATGCAAAGGGGCGGCGGATTAATAACCATGCGTGACCTCCGCGACTACAAAAGTGTTTGGCGTAAACCTGTACGGGCTACCTTCAGGGGTTACGAGCTTGTTATGATGCCTCCACCCTCCAGCGGGGGAATTGTAATGAAGCAAGTGCTGAATATGATAGACCGAAGCGAACTGGATGAATCATCATTCAACTCTTCCGGTTATGTTCACCTTGTTTCTGAAGCCTTAAAACGATCATTTGCCGATAGAAATTACTGGCTGGGTGATCCCGGGTTTAGCAATATCCCATCAGATACTTTAACCAGCTCCCATTACCTGCAATCCAGGATGGAATCTTTTGATCCGGATTCAGCAACTGACAGCGGCCTCATTTCACACGGAAACATAAACATTACGCAAAATGAAAGTGATGAGACCACCCATTTTAGCATTATTGACCAATACGGTAATGCAGCAGCGGTTACTACCACTCTGAACGGCTCATATGGCAGCTTCGTCACCGTTACAGGTGCTGGTTTTCTTTTGAACAATGAAATGGACGACTTTTCGGCCAAACCCGGAGTACCCAACATGTACGGACTGACGGGCGCAGAAGCCAACTCCATTGAGCCCGGCAAACGAATGCTCAGCAGCATGAGCCCTCTCATTGTATTGAGAAATGGAAATATTCGTTTCGTGGCAGGCGGTGCGGGCGGACCCAGAATTATCACCTCAGTGCTTCAGAATTTTCTGAATATGGTACTCTTTGGAATGAATGCCCGGGAAGCGATTACTGCGCCACGATTTCACCACCAATGGCTGCCTGATGAGATTTTAGTGGAGGGTCTTTGGTTCTCCCAGGATACAATTGAAAAATTGAATCAAATGGGTCACAATGTCCGTCGCACCGGAAATCTTGCCATCGTACATTCTATCTATACCGATGGCAATGGAAACTATTTTGGTGCTGCCGATCCCCGTGGACCCGGCTATGTTGCAGGGTATTAGTAAGAAGCGTCAGCAGCGATTTTTCTCTTACTCGTTTTAATCTGGTCCATCGCCTTTTTGCTTGACTGATCGAACAGGTTCGGAAAGAGAATAGCGATGGAGTTTTTATCATCATCCACCAGCAGCTCACCCTTAATCTGTTTGGTAAGCGAACGAATAAGCTTATTGCCGAGATCTGAAAACTTTGACCATCCAAAATGTTTGGGTCCGAAGTTTCCGTTTTCTCGAACAACGATATAAAACACATCTTCATCCTTATACAGGTCGATGCTTATAGCGGAGCTTTGCTGCCCCGAATAGCTTCTATCGAATACACGGCTGATCACTTCATTGATCACCATACACACAGGTACAGCCCGTTCTATATCAAGAATAAGGTCGTCTGCATGAACGGTTATATCCGAATCACTTTTAACGTATCTGTACTCCTGTTCCAGTCTGTTTGTAAGCCGAATCACATACGATTTAAGATTCAGCGATTTAAATGTATCGGTCTGCGACATCACTTCATGTATCAGTGAAATAGACCGGATCCGTGACTTTGAATCACGCAGGGTTTCAACGAGAATATCGTCACCCGTGCGCTTGAGCTGAAGTTCAAAAAGGGCCAGAATAATCGACAGGTTGTTCTTCACCCTGCCATGAATTTCATTCAGAAGCAGATTGCGCTCTTTCAGGGTATCTTCAAGTTCTCTTTCCCTGTTCTGAAGACTCGCGGTTTTTTCATTCACTTCATTCCGAAGCAGGCGATTCCATGACGAAACAATATATATTCCGGTAAAACCCACCATGAGTATAATGCCCAGGGAAATCCAGAAAATTAGCTGGTACGATTCAGTTGCCTGTATTACTCTGTACACCAGAGCTGAATCACTTTGTGCGATAGCCTGTGCAATACTTTGTGAGCCCAGAAATCTCCCGCCAATCACAAACAGGGATACCACGGTAACCACACTTCCGATAGCGCTGTAAACCCACCCAATGGTAACCTCTCGATGATCCTCAGATCCAAACAGTTTCACTTTCAGTTTATTGACAAATGGACTGAATAATGCTAAAAGCGGCCCAATGATTAAAACTGACTGAAAAAAGGCACCGGTCCACCAGCCGTTCCAGATTTTTACGGTCATAGCCGGATCAAGATTTTGTTCAAAGCTCCAAATAAAAGAGCCAAGAGAACAGGCCATGGCAGCGATCAGCGATACAACCGTAAAAAATGCTATGCTTTTTATATCCCTCATGTCAATTGCCAGAGGTACACAGTAATAGGCAAGCGCATAGATCCCTAAACCCAGTACAAATGAAAATGCAAAGAGCAATGCCCAGTAAATCTCCATTTCGGCGGAGAAAGCAATTACAAATGAGGATAGAAAGACGGGAATAAAGCCCCATTCAAATCCGACCCAGAATAACAGGAGAACGCCTATTATCAGAGGGGGGTAAAGCATAAAAAAGGATTGGATATCCTGCGTTTCTGCACCGGCTGAAACCCAGCTTCCCGGCAGCATCATCAAAACCGAATAGATGGAACCTACAATGAATACAACCCAGGAAGTTAATATGGCCCAGGTCTGAAAATCCCCTAGCCCGTATCTGTTCATTAAATCGTCAAGACCTACAGGTCTCCAGTATCTAACCGTCTCTGTACTCTTCATCTCTAGTCTGTTTTATTGTCTACTCTCTCTTTTAGTCTCTACCTGCCAATATATTAGAATTTTTTAATAAATCAATCACCTCCAAGAGAAAATTTAATTTTTCACAACAATTGCCGGAACGAATTATCCCAATTAAGTTATTCACTGATAAATCCTAATCGACATCCATTTGCTTCTGCAGCGCCTTAGAAAAAATCCGGCTATTCTATTTGGCTTATTCTGTCTGACTATCCTGCTCGGATGGATCGTCTATATGTCGTGGACTAACAGCTGGGGGCTATTTCGCGAAAACTGGTTCATGACCCTGGTAATGGTATTCGGATCCCTCATTGCAGGAGCAAGCTCCGAAGGCGGCGGGGCTATTGCCTACCCTGTAATGACGCTGATCTTCAGTATTGAACCTGGAGTTGCACGAAATTTCAGTTTTGCGATTCAGAGTTTTGGAATGTCATCAGCGGCGCTCTGGATATTCTTGTCGCGCATCCGAATTGAAAAAACCTATCTGCTTCTGGCAGGTACAGGAGGGCTGGTTGGTATCATCGCCGGTTCTTGGCTGGTTGCGCCATTTGTGATTCCTTCCTATGCAAAAATGATGTTCGTTTCATTTTGGCTGAGTTTTGGTATCGCACTCTGGATGGTAAACTTTTCCAAACAGCGACATAACCTGGATCAGCTGCCCGCTTTAACAAACTTCCAAAAGATCGAATTGATCCTGGTCGGGGTGGCAGGCGGGATCTTCAGCTCCGTTTTCGGGAATGGACTTGATATCTGCACATTTTCCTACGTCGTGCTGAAATACGGACTTTCTGAGAAGGTGGCCACTCCCACATCCGTTATTCTGATGGCTTCAAATGCGGTTGCAGGTTACGCCATACAGGGTATCGCTTTTGAAAATATGCAGCCTGAAGCTGTCGGTTACCTGCTGGTCTGCATTCCTGTGGTAATTTTCGGGGCCCCTCTCGGTGCCTACACGATAAACCGATTTGGCAGACGCTCAATCGCTTCCCTGCTTATCCTGATCATTATTGTTCAGTTTATTACGGCTCTTTTCGTAATTCAGCCGGACATCAACCTCTCTATTTTCTCTGCCGGAATCTTTCTGTTTGGGATGATCTTTTTCTTATACCTCACAAAGATCGGGAAAAACTCATTGAAATCTTCTGATTGAACCGGGGATCATACCCTTAGCATTTCAGTTACCGATTTAAATACAAACAGTGCCTCTGTTCTACAGCTGACTCCAGATAAGTGATAAGGCAATGATGATGACCAGTATAGAAAAGCCCAGCTGAACACTTTCGCTCTTTACCTTTTCATTGATTTTTACGCCTGCCAGCCCCCCCAGAAATGCGCCCATAACCAGCGGTAGACTGGTACCGAAATCAACAAAACCAATCGCATATGATGACGCACCCGCACCGCCATCTGCAAAAAAAGCGTATTGGGCCCATCCCGAAAAAGAGATGATAACAATGGCTAAAGAGGATATGCTGACAGCTTTAGCTATGGGGAGCCTGTACCATAGGTTCATGGCCGGGACCAAAACAACCCCGCCTCCCACACCTGCCATGGATGCCACAAAACCGCCGCACCCACCGGCAAAAAGCATTTTGAACCAACCCATCTCGCCGGCTTTCACCTGAAGTGTTACCTTTGCCCTGCTTTTTCTGTAAAACAGAATGGAAACAAATACCAGCAGAACCACAAACAGCGATACAAACACATCTTCGGTGAAAAAGTCGGAAGTGACAATTTGTTTACCGGCATAAACACCCAATGCGCCAAAAATTCCTGTAACTGCACCCTCCTTCCAAAAAGTGTTTTTCTGTCGGTTTTGCTGGATACTACTGCTGATAGAGGCGATAAATGTGCAAAAAAGTGCGGAAGCAATAGCCCATGTTTCCGGTGATTCAACTCCGGCCCCGGTGAATACAAAAAACAGGATTGGTGTAAACAAGAGTCCCCCGCCTACACCAAAAAAGCCGGCGACAGCCCCTGCAAAAATCCCCAGAATAAACAGCAGTGCAATTAATGGCATTACTGAAGAGTCAAGTTACCGGTCATGTATGTGACTGCAGAACCGCCGATATGAACGCGGTCGCCCGCCGATTCACACTCAAGAATACCGCCCCTTTCTGAAACCTGACGGGCCCTGAGCTGAGTTTTGCCCAATCGCTTTGACCAGAAAGGAGTAAGCACTGTATGAGCCGATCCCGTAACCGGATCTTCCGGAACCCCTACGCCGGGAGCAAAAAACCGGCTTACAAAATCAGTGTCATCTTTATCGGAAGGTGCCGTAATAATCACTCCGCGAACTTCCATTTTTTTCAGTATCAGAAGATCAGGACGCATCGTTCTCACCATCTCTTCATTTTGTACCAAAACCAGCAGATCCGTATTCACACCGGTATAAAGCGGAACCGTACCCAGTGCTTCAGGAATCAGCTTGGGCACCGGTATGGTCTCGGGCGGCTTGGCAGGAAAATCGAGCCAATAGAGTCCATCCCTCCTGGAAACGGTCAACCGGCCGCTTTTTGACTCGAAATGTACTTCGGCTTCCTTACAATCCAAATGATTATAGAGTACATGAGCAGTTGCAAGAGTTGCATGGCCGCAAAGATCAACCTCGGTAACAGGGGTAAACCATCGTATATGATATCCTCCGCCCTTCTCAGGAACAAAAAAAGCAGTTTCCGAGAGATTGTTTTCTCCTGCAATCTGTTGCATAATCTTCTCTTCCGGCCAGTTCTTCAGCGGGACTACCGCAGCTGGATTTCCTGAAAAAACCTTATCCGTAAAGGCGTCTACCTGGAATATTTTCATGAAACGGGATCTGTTCTGAATGGATTCTTATTTATCAATGTAATGAATCAACCTGACCAAATCATACATGGATTCCGCTCTTATCGGGCCGAATTTAGCATTCAAATTTCAAGAAAAGATTGCGACCTTAAGGCATGAGTTTGCATGCATCTGTATTTCCCGATAGCACCCTCCGAAAAACGGGTTTTGAAACGGTAAGAGAGGCTACTCTCAAAAAATGCTACACCCCATACGGCAGGGAAGAAATCAAAAGCTTTAAACCTTATTCCGATACGGAAAAAGTGCGTTCTGAGCTGGATCGCTCATCTGAGTGGATGCACATGCTTCAAAGCGGTTTAAATCATCCCCTTACTTCCCTTGATGATATACGCCCGGATCTGAAAGACAGCCGGGCTGCAGGTTCCGTTCTACCGCTCGACAGCTTCCCCAATATCCAGGCAAATGCCCGTCAGGCACGCATAATCAAACAGTTTTTTGAAAGAACCGAAAAACCTTACCCGGCCCTTAAAGAAATTTCTCACAGGCTTATCAATCTGAAGCCCCTGGAAGAAGCCATTCAGAAAGTGGTAACGGATCGCGGTGAACTGAAGGATGACGCAAGTCCGGGCCTAAAAAGAATTCGGGGACAGCTTAACAGAGAGCGGAGCCGGCTCCGAAGCACCATACAGCGGGTGATGAAAGATCTCTCCAAGAGAGAGTATCTGTCTGATGAAGGAGCGACAATCCGTGGCGGCAGGATGGTGATCCCCGTACAGGCTGAGTATAAGCGCAAGGTCGACGGATTTGTGCATGACGTCTCTTCCACAGGGCAAACCGTTTACATTGAACCGGTACAGGCTTTGCAGATTAATAATGAAATCAGGCAGCTTGAATCAGAAGAGCAGCGTGAAATCGAAAAAATTATTCGTACGCTGACGGCCGAAGTGCGCAAGTATCATGATGAGCTGGAATTAAACTGCCTCTATTTCGGCCAGCTGGATGCCATTCATTGCCGTGTGAGCCTCGGCCTCGATCTGGATGGCGTAATACCTTCTCTTACTGAATCAGGCACATTGAACCTGATCCGTGCCAAAAACCCAAATCTGCTGCTGAAACAGATCGAAGAAAAAGAATCAGATCCCGTCATACCCCTTGATCTGGACATGACCGCCGGGGAGCAGGCATTGGTCATAACAGGACCCAATGCCGGGGGGAAATCGGTTGCCATGAAAACTCTTGGACTTATTTCCGTCATGCTTCAGTGCGGATATCCAGTCCCGGTTCAGGCGGATTCAGATATCCCCGTTGTAACCGGTTTCTTTGTGGATATCGGTGACGATCAGTCAATTGAAAACGATCTGAGTACTTTTTCATCACGATTGGACTGGATGAAACAGGTATTGAAAAAGGTTTCACCCGAATCTCTTGTTCTCATTGATGAGGCCGGATCCGGCACCGATCCCGAAGAGGGAGGAGCCCTTTTTCAGGCATTTATAGAAGAAATGATTACCCGCAACTGCAGGGTTATAGCCACCACCCACCACGGATCACTCAAGGTTTTTGCGCATGAGCACGACCACGTAATTAACGGTGCCATGGAGTTCAACCAGGAAAGCCTCTCCCCCACCTACCGTTTTAAAAAAGGAATACCCGGCTCCAGCTATGCATTTGAGATTGCAGACAGAATGGAACTGCCGGCAGAACTGATGCAGCGTGCCAGATCCCTTCTGGGAGAACAGCGTGACAGAATGGGAGATCTGCTGGTGAATCTGGAGAAGCAGATGCAAGAGTCGGAGGAGATGATGGCCACCTACAGGAGTCGACTTCAGGAGCTGGAGAGAAGAGAAAAAGTCTATCTGGACAAAGCATCCAATTTCGAAAACAAGAGAAAAAAGATACTTGAACGAGCTTATAAAGATGCTGAAGAGATTATGAAGGGAGCCAACAGCCGGATTGAGGAGGCTGTTCAAAAAATTATGGAATCGGGCAAGGAAGATAAAGATGCGATCAGAGAGGCACGGTCCGATATTCGTGAAGCCAAAAAAGAGATCCACCAGAAACGTGATGATTTTCAGGAAGATACCAAACCGGTTCGCAGAGGTGAAAAACCGGAGGTGGGCGATTATGTGCTGATCGGAAACACAGATACTTCCGGTGAACTTGTTGAACTGTCGGGCAAAAATGCCACGGTGTTGGTAAACGGCATGAAAGTGAAATCAAAGCTTTCAAAACTTGTCAAGACGGATCCGCCCAGGAAAGAAAAAAGTACTCCCTCCCAGCGAAGAGCTTACGGAGGCTCTGATCAGGTTGATCTTTCCGTAAAGCCACGCCTTGATCTTCGCGGAAAACGGGGTGATGAGGCCGTGAAAGATCTGACCCTTTACCTCGATAAAGCAATCGCCCGCGGACTGAAAGAGGTTGAAATCATTCACGGCAAAGGTGAGGGAATCCTCCACAAGCTGGTACATGAATACCTGGAAAAAAGAGATGAAGTAAAGGAATTCGATATCGCTCCCTGGGAAAGCGGCGGCAGCGGTTGTACAGTCGTGAAACTTTGAACATTTAAATGACTGATATTTCATATTATTTCAGTCACGATTGATTAGCCTTCAAACAGGAACCTACCGGAAAAATCATGCTGCGATTCTTTGCATACTTTCTTGTTTTATTCTTCATCACAGACACCATTCAGGCTCAGCTTGTTAGCTGGCGCGACCTGATTGAGGGTGACCTTCCTTCTGCAAACGAACGTATCCAATACGGGCCCGATTCACTCCAGTTCGGAGAACTCTGGCTACCTTTAAGTGAGCCCCGGGCAACCGTTGTTCTTATCCATGGCGGCTGCTGGCTGGATATCTATCCGGGAACGGAGATCATGAATCATATGGCACATGCTCTGCGAAACGAAGGATTTGCAGTCTGGAATATTGAGTATCGCCGATTGGGGCATGAGGGTGGCGGATATCCCGGCACATTTCAGGATGTGGCCGCAGGTGCCGATTATCTCAGTGTAATCGGTGAAGAGTATCAACTTCCAATGGATATTGTAATCGCATCCGGCCACTCTGCCGGCGGACATTTGGCTACCTGGCTGGCTGCACGTAAAAATATTCCTGAATCCAGTGAACTCTATTCTGCGTCCCCGTTAAAAGTACACGGCGTAATATCACTGGCGGGAATCAACGACCTGGAGCGCTACGCTTCCTACGGTTCATCTTCTTGCGGCGATCAGACAGTTGAACGGCTAGTAAACATGAGTGAGCGCGGCGATGAAGCCTACAACGATACTTCTCCGCGCCGGCTCCTACCGCTTGGCGTACCTCATATGGAAGTGAATGCCGAACTTGATGCTCCGGTTCCTCCGTTTTTTGGGTATCACTTCAAAAACGCCGCCAATGAGGCAGGTGACAGTACCCTTCACATGGTTCTATCAGATTCCGGTCATTTTGAGATGATTGCTCCCTGGAGCGATCAGTGGAACAGGGTTTTAAATCTGTTCAAGATTATTACCTTTGCCGGTTCTTAGAACCTGAGATGTATCAGCTTTGTATCGCCGCTTTCCGTTACGGTAATAATCAGAAGATTTCCGTAATCCGACTCATCGAATGAACCGGTAAAATGTTCTCTGCCAAGCAATGCATTGGCAAACATGGGCGTGGTATTGGAGTGACCGCTGATAAGAATGGTCTCACCCGGATGCTCTTCTTTAAACCGGTTTGCGGTTTGCTCCAGATTTCGGGGGTTATAGTCAAGGATTTCCAGGTTTCGTTCTTCTGCAATCGGTCGTGCCGTCTCACGGGTCCGTATCAGCGGGGTTGAGTAAACCGCATCGAAGCTTACCTCTGCCAGCATTTCTGTTAAAAGGGCCACCCTCTCCTTTCCCTCTGGTGAAAGTTCCGGATCTGCACTATCGTCAACTTTTTCCGCGTGACGAACCAGAATGAATGTGGTAATGGGTTCATCGGTCTGAGCAACACTGGTTAAAGGAACTGCCGAAAACAGTACGATCAGGAATAGGAAACCATTGAATCGTTTTATCATTGATTTTTTATTAGCGTTCAGAAAAATGGATGACCCGAGCCGGATTTTGTTTCCCGGATCCAGGAGATACCTTGAAAAAAGGTCGTTTCACAATATATTGCATTCAATGTAACAGTATTTCTATACCCTGAAAAAATGAAACTAATTTCCTTTCTGGTCACCGGTATCCTTTTAACTTCTTGCAGCATGAATGATTCAAGAACTGATTTCGATCTCCAGGGACATCGCGGAGCACGCGGACTCATGCCCGAAAACACCATTCCGGGATTTCTTAAAGCCATGGATCTGGGCGTCAACACTATCGAGATGGATCTTGTGGTGACCAGTGATGAGGAGTTATTGGTATCCCATGAACCATGGTTTAGTCATCTTTTTACTACACATCCAACCGGAGAACCGGTTACCGAAGAAGAAGAGCGTACCCTGAATATCTATCAAATGACCTATGAAGAGACTCAACAGTATGATGTTGGTATGCGAATCAATCCTAATTTCCCGCACCAACAACCTATGGAGGTTACAAAGCCTCTTTTCAGGGATGCTGTTCAGGCTGTCGAACAGTATGCGCAGGAGAACAATCTCCAAAAACCATTTTATAATATTGAGACAAAAAGCGACCCCCGGTACTACGGAGAAAGGGTTCCCATGCCTGAAACATTTGCCCGCCTTTTGAATCAGGAGCTTGAAAGACTGGATGAAGAGTTTGATATAATGGACAGAGTCATAATACAGTCATTTGATCCTCAAACACTGATTGAATTCCGAAAGCTGAATGACACGGCTGACCTGGCTATGCTGGTTTCAAATTCTCAGACAATTGAATCAGCGATCGATACACTGGGATTCGTACCGGATATCTGGAGCCCTAATTACAGTCTGGTCACGCCTGAGTTGGTTGCAGAGGCAGCTGAAAGGGATATGAGGGTGATTCCGTGGACCATTAACACCGTTGATGAAATGAGGCGTCAGCTCGAAATGGGTGTGGATGGAATCATTACCGACTACCCCGATAGTGCGGCTGTACTGAGGCAGTAAAGCAAACCATGGTCCGGATTAATTTGAAGCATCGAACCATTTCTCTTCAAATAGAACCCATCCGTGAGTGCTCAGGGTGTTGACTGCTGTGTTATGTCAGATCATTCAGGATCTCTCTGATAGATATCCAGGTGCCTGAGGCTTCCCGCAAAGGTTCCAGCCCCTCTTCAATCAGCCGTGTTGTAACACCCGGGCTTCCGGAAATAAGTCCCGATTTTTTGAGATTCAGACCCGGAAAAGCCGTCCGAATGCGTGTCAGCGCTCCTCTATTATGAATTAAAATGTGTGAGAATTCTTCTTTATCGACCTGATTTCTGAACGTCTTCAGGTCCGATTCCGACACCCTGTCCTCTCTGCAAACGGTAAATTCAACTACCGGTAAATCCAGTTCACCCAAAAGCGCCGGCAGTTCTTCCTGCTCTCCCTCGATAGCCGGATATAGCGACAGCCCCTCCCTGGATATTCTGAGCATAAACTCCAGCACATCGATCGCCTTCCCTTCTTGTTTTGGCTGAATGGCCGGCAAACCCGCGCTTTCAAGATGTGCTGCAGTTGGGGCATCCACCGCAAGGTGAACCATTTTCCGGAATTTTTCTGCCAGTTTCTGCTTGTTCATCCAGTTGGTGAAGAACCGGGTATTTCGGAGATTGCCATGGAGTACAAATTTAAATTCATCCATGCGTTTTGTCACTTCACTTTCGAGCTCTTTATCAATCCAGGCCGAATAGCTTTCAAGCGGTACATGCAGGATTGACAGGGATGGGTCAGGATTTTCAAAGAGCTCTGCAGCCATATCGCGGTTGGCTGT
>JAWVZW010000028.1:0-11845 GCA_033721975.1 Balneolaceae bacterium | reverse complement strand
CGACGTTCAACCAGTCGGGCACGGCGGTCCCCGCCAGAAAGAACGGATCGTCCAGAAACAGGCGGCCGTGGGCGAAGTAGTTCACGCTACGAGGGTCCCGTTCGCCAAGTCGCGCCGATACCCGGAAGCCTGATGCCTGATGCCTGAATATTGCTGCATGTTTTTCGCAGTCCCGAGACTTCAGGATAGCCTGTGTTGCCTGCCACCCCAACGCCATAGGCGTTAAACATTGGTAGCCCCGTGCGATTCGCGGGGTGATATAGTCGTGAAGATTTAAACCCGGTCCTGGAACGTAATCAGCGCCCGAATATATATCGAGAGGTTGTCGGGAAGTCCTTGCGGTTGATTCCAGGCCGAAACATAAGGTTTCTATTCATAATCTTTCCCGTGCCCTCCTCGATAAAGATTTGGTTTCTTATCAAATCCAGTTTCGGAGGTTTATCTATGACATTCGTCACACCGCCGATTGAAATCGGCGGCTATTAAAATGCCAATGCCTACAGCATTTGGAGTCTGATATCCATTCATTGAAGTGGCCGGCCTTGAATTCCCGGTTCGCAAGGTGAAGCAGCGTTTTATGAATCCTTAGCCACGCAGGGAGTTATTGCACCAACATTTCGAAATTATCAAAGCGGGGCCTTGGATTCATTCTGCTTCACCAAAGCGAACGTTTTCGGGAAATCTCCGCCTTGATTATTGGGTACTTTTGTATCAAGACAAAAGTACAGAAGGATTATTGTTAAGAATGATTCCCTAAGTAGAAAAGATTTTGATCCTTAAAGCTTCTCAATCAAAATTGAAACCAACCTGGCAAAATCATCTTTTCTTGATTCGGCTGCTTCTTTTACCTCAGAGTGATCCAGCTTTTTTGGAAGCACGCCGGCGGCCATATTGGTGACCAGCGAAATGGCTGCCGTACGGATGCCCAGCCTGGAGGCTTCGCTGAGTTCAGGGGCTGTGCTCATACCGACCACATCAGCACCCAGTGTTCGGAAGGCACGGATCTCTGCCTTACTTTCATAGTTTGGACCTTTCAGATAAATATAGGTTCCGCGCTGAATCTCCAGTCCGGCCTCGGCCGCCAGGGATCTCACTCGGTCGGCTACCGGATAAAGATTATACCTAAACCTTTCTCCCGGGTAGGCTGAGATACTGTGAAATAGACGGATAAGATCATCAATCACCATCAGGTCCCCCACCTTAAACCGAGTGTTGATTGCACCGGCCGCATTCGAGATAATCAGTTTTTTGGCATCAAACATATGAGCCAGATAAACTGGCAGTACGGTCCGGTAGAAAGGATGTCCCTCATAGTGATGAAATCGCCCCGAGAAGGCGATAACTTCTTTGCCACGGACTCTTCCGTGAAACAGCCTGCCCGAATGCCCCTGAACGGATGTTTCGGGAAATCTGGGAATCTCTGAGTAGGATAAGGAAGAGGCATCTTCCAGATGATCGGTAAAGTCTCCCAAACCGGATCCGAGGACCACCGCACTGTCAACAGTTTCAGGGTAACCCTTCTCAGCAGTGAGGTATTGGTATATGCTTTTGGTTGATTCCGGCTTTATCGACTTCGTCTTCGTCATCGTCATCGCTAAAATTATGATCCTGATCCTGATTCTGATCCTGAACCTGAGAGAGGTTCAATGGTATATCCCTTTTTGGGATCGTGGTCCGTGAGTTTGAAGATCGGGGAATCCGTTTCGTGGTAAGCCAGAAATGCATAGCCTTCTTCATAAGCTTTTTTCTGGAGTTCTTCACGCATTTTCATGCTTTGATCCGGGTCAAAATCGTATTTGGCAGAATAGGTTCGATTGATGGCTCCCTTTGTGCCGATCACGTCACCTGCCATAATAAATTTATGACTGCCGTTCTCATAATAAAGTGCATAATGGTGCTCCGTATGCCCCCCGATTCGCTCCACTCGTACATGTTGAATGGGCGAAGCCTCAGAATCCATGAAACGGACATTATCCTGCGAGTCGAGATAGAAGAAAAATTCCTGTTCGTCATCATTCTTCTTATCGATCCCTGCTGAAAGTTTTTTCCACCCGTCTTCCGAAACCCATATATCCGCGTCGGGAAAGGTGAGATCCCAATAGCCGTTTTTACGATTGGCCAGCCCGCCCATGTGATCAAAATGGAGATGGGATATAAAGATATCGGTTACCTCAAAATCGGAAACACCGTGTTCATCCAGGTTATCCAGAATGGTATCGATGCTTGTATCGCCGCCGAATAGATCACCGATACCCGCATCAAAGAGTATTGTTTTTTCCGGGTCCCGGATCAAAAAAGGATTGATCGACAGTTTCAATGCACCCTTGTGCGGTTTGTCCTTTCTTCCGATGCGGTTAAATATTTTATCGGTTGCTACAGAAAAGGTCCCTTCATATAGAGCATGAATCTCTATTTCACTCATTATCAATCAATTAAACTATTTATCTATCTATATATGGATCTGTCGTGGTTGCAGGCGTGTACATCCGTTTAGAAAATGGGTCCGTTAAGTTCCGGTGAAGATATCGTTATCGTTGTCAGCGTTTCTTATCCTCAAACTTCTCATAGGCATCAATGATGTCCCTTACCAGCTTGTGACGAACCACATCTTTTTGATCCAGGTAGACGAAAGAAATACCCTCGATATCGTTCAGTATTTTCTGAATGGATATCAGACCTGATTCCTGCTTTTTGGGGAGGTCGGTTTGCGTGATATCACCGGTAATGATAGCCCTGCTGTTGAATCCGATTCGTGTCAGAAACATCTTCATCTGAGTATTGGTGGCATTTTGAGCCTCATCCAGAATGACGAATGCATTATTGAGCGTACGGCCCCGCATGTAGGCCAAAGGCGCAATTTCGATGATGTTCTTGGCGAGCTGAAACTCAAGCTTGTCAAACTCAATCATCTCCTCCAGTGCATCATAGAGCGGACGCAGATAGGGGTCGATCTTCTCCTTCAAATCACCGGGCAGAAAACCGAGATTTTCCCCTGCCTCCACGGCCGGTCTTGCAAGGATGATTTTTTTGACTTTTCGCTCCTTTAGCGCCCTCACGGCAAGTGCCACAGAGGTATAGGTCTTGCCGGTACCGGCAGGGCCAATGGCAAAAAGAATATCATTGCGCTCTGAGGCTCTCACAATATTAAGCTGACCGGGTGTTTTGGCGGTAACCGCTTCACCGGTATGCGTATGAAGAATGATATCTCCGGTGTCGTCAGGATGTGATTTAATGGAGCTGAAACTGTCTGAGATGGATCCGGATTCGGATTTATCGGCGAGGGCGAGCAGGGTGGTAACATCACCTGATCGTATTTCGCCCACTCTTCGTGCTACCGAGATCATTTCTCGGATAATCTCCTTGATAGATTCCACATCCGGCTCGGGACCCAGTATTTTGACCCTGTTTCCCCTGGCAGTGATTTTGGTTGAAGGAAATGCTTTATCAAGCTGCTTCAGGTGCTCGTCTCCAAACCCGAGTATGACTACCGGGTCAATGTCGTCAATAAAGAAGGTTTCTTCGGCAAGCTGGTGTGGTGTTTCGATACGCTTATAAGATTTTTTGTTAAGTGGCAGTTCGTGTTCCTGAAAGATAAAGGTTCATTGTGAATTGTTCTTAAACGGTTTGGCCCGAAGCGGCTGACGCTTTCTTCACAAGTTCAGAAATTCTGGCAGGGATATCATCCGTTTTAAATACACTGCTGCCGGCAACCAGTACATCCACGCCGCTTTGCACCAGTTTCCCTGCATTTTTTAGACCGACACCGCCGTCCACTTCAATCAGAAATTCTGCATTCTCCTCCCTTCGCATTACGGCCAGCTCCTTGATTTTCCGATAACTTGATTCAATGAAAGCCTGTCCTCCGAAGCCCGGGTTAACGCTCATAATCAATACAAGATCCACCATGGACAGCACCGGTCGGAGCAGCTCAATGGATGTTGCGGGATTGATAACCACGCCGGTCATACACCCCAATGAACGGATTGCTCCGATGGTGCGGTGTAGATGGGGGCAGGTTTCATAATGTACGGAGATCAGATCGGCTCCGGCATCGGCAAAATCTTCCAGGTAGCGATCCGGATTTTCAATCATCAGATGCACATCCAGAAAAGCTTCGGGCTGCGAGCTTCGAACAGCGCCAACAATACCCGGACCATAGCTGATATTCGGTACAAAATGACCATCCATAATATCGCAATGAAACCAGTTTATACCGGCATCGGCACAGGTGTTCAGCTCCTCACCAAGCCGTGTGAAGTCGGCTGCCAGAATAGAGGGTGCAAGAATGGGAAGGTCAAAATTCATCGGGTCAGTTTTCGTTATTTTCGGATTCAGATTCAGTTTCGTTTTCCTGATCCGGCAGATCCGGTTCGGGCGGCCGGGTGGATGTGGAGTCATCAACAATGGCTCCGGTTTCGCTCTCCTCCCTGGCATCAAACCGTTCGGATATGACGAGCTGAAGCTCTGTTCCTTCAGTCAGCTGTTCTGCAACAGGACGTGCGGATAGAACGGTGTTGGGGGTTGTCTCCCGGTCGGGCTGAAAACGAACTTCACCCACGCGAAGTCCGGCGCTTAAGATAAGACGCTGTGCCTCTGAATAGCTCAGACCTACAATCTCGGGTACGTCAACCATTCGTGTACCCAGGCCATCACTGACTACCAGATTCACAACGGTTCCCCTGGCAACGGTATCACCGGCAGCGACCGATTGACGCATAATCGTATTTCGAAACCGCGACGACTCATAGCTGATGCTGCCGACGGTTAGCCCGTGATTTCTAAGCTGAATTTCCGCATTTCTGAACGACATATTCACTACGTCAGGGACCTCCGTCATGGGAGTTTCTGCCGTATTTACCGTCAGATAAATCTTTCGGTTGGGTTTAACCAATACCCGTGCAGAGGGTGACTGATCAATAATATAATCGGCCGGGTAGGCAGTATTGGCCCTACGGTCAAGGACTTCATAGCGCAGGCCTCGGCTTGTAAGCAGTTCTTCAGCCTCTGATAGTGAGATTTTTGTCACATCGGGTACGGTCACGCCTTCATTGTAATTAGTGTAGCCCGGCATAACAATAAAATTCATGATTGCTACGATCAATACACCGGCTGCTGCAATTCCCAAAAGAGAGAACCAGAAGGTTTTGCTCCTGAGGAGCGTCTTAAAAAATTCCATAGCTGAAAATACGATTTTACCTGTGATCTTAGAAACGAAGCTTCAACCTAACTTGGTGCCCCGGTATTAAGCTTGGAGTTGCGGAAAGGCGATTTTGTTTCAGCCGAACGGTAAAATAGGCATCGAAAGCTGAGAATACATGATTGGCAATCAAAAGCAGCCTGAAATTGCTGCTCGTTCTGTAGCTGTCATTGAACATGTTTGCCCTGTCAACTCCTTCCCAGAATAGGGGGCTTGCATAAGCACCGTTTCTGTCGATGTAATAACGCTGATTGTATTGATCACCCGTGTGCCCAAGTGAATTATGGAAATTGTGATAGTCTCTCCAGCCGGCCTGGTACTGGTAATATTTTGATATCAGTTCATAATACTGCTGGGATCCGTAGTCAGGGAGTACGTGAGAAAAATTATTGGCTGTGAGATCATCCGTCAAAATGAAAGGCGTGTTGCGTTCCACGTTCCGAAGGAGGGTCAGGGTGACAATTTCCCAGTCAACGTTTGGATTAAATGCAGCTGAAACACCGTTCAGCTCCTGCCTGAGCGCTTCAATATAGGGATTGGTGATTCCGTGAACATCGTGATACTCAACCAGCCAGTTTGCGTACTGTACTACGCTCCAGTTCTGATCCGCCCAGTTCTCATAGTTCCTTTCACCCCGTCTGCCCCGGTTACGATACTCGAGGGCCCCATAGATGGCCACAGCCTCGATGGCAAGAAAAATTCCTGATTTGATCCAGTTTCCGTTGGCAGCTTGTCCGAGGCCCGGAATTATCGCAGATGCAGCAAACGATAAACCGGAACTGCTGTTAATTTTTTTTGAAATGTTTGCTGCGGGAGATGATTCAAAAGAGTGCGAATCGGCTAAAATGGACGGCAGCAGCTGTAGATGTTGAGGTGCCGGTTCAGCTTCTGTTATAACAGGCTCAGGGATGCGGTGAGAGTCATCACTGAGAACCTGAATAGCATTGGCCTGAGGTACAAGTATCGCAGCTGCATAAATAATTGTGAGAAAGAGTGATCTCATAATGAATCAAAATCAAATGTAAGACCAATATAAAAAAGAAATTCCCCTCCATATTCGGTCCGGTTTCCGGAACCGGTGCTGATGAACTCAGGGGGGTAGTCTATTGAAAACTTGTTAAATCCATAGGATCCGTTGATAAAAAACTTCATCGGAAAAATATAGTGCCGGTTGAAAGCTGTCCGCAGTTCGGCGCCCACACCGTTTTTCAATCCGTTTCCAATATTCAGGGGCCCGCCCCAGCCATTACCGGTTTCCGCGAATAGACGAAGAAAGACCTTGTCCAGGGTGTTGGATCCTGCCTGCCGGAATATCCCGGTTCGGAGGGGGAAAATGATAGAACCGGTGAGGTATGCGGTTTTTTGTCCTCCAATTGCAAAGTATGGATAGGACCGCATGCCCGCCAGACCGCCCATATAGTCGAGATAAAAGAAATCAGACGGGGCATTCAGGTAGGAATATAAACGCCCCTGAATCAGACCCGTTGTCAGGTCGGATATCCCGAAACCATACCGGCTCTTCAGCTCTATCGAATGGTTTACTGTTTTATCATATACAGGTGAAAGCGTACCGTCTTCAAGCTCAAAATTGCTCAACAGGCTGGCCGGCTGAACCCGGTAGGCCAGTGTTCCGCCAACCCCTTTTGGAGCAATGTCGCTGTGCCTGTATGGTTCAAAAAGGGAAGCTGTGTAAGATGCCGTGTAGGTCGTTCCTCGGAAGTACTCTGAGGTGGAACCGGGAATGAATTCATTAAACTCATTCGAGAAGAACCCCTCCGTCTGAACACTGTATGGTGAATAGGTTACGCCCATTTCGGCCACGCTCCATCGGTTCAGTTTGCTTTTCAGCCACAGACTGGCCTCCCAGACAGAATACCGGATGTCAATGCCCCGATCTTCCGGCAGACAGGATGTACATGGAAACTCTTCGATCACCAGTCCATCCCTTACATTTCTCTTCAGGTTATAGAGCTCAAGGCTTACAGTAGGTGACCATGATCGCTCAATAAACGGTAATCCGCGATGCTCAACGATGAGAAAAAGATCCCTGTCCAGGTTGTTGATTCGGTTGGGTGCAAAAAAATCGGATACTCCGTCAGAGGAGACGGAACCCGGGCCAATCAGTGCACCCCCGAAAATGGAAAGCCGTTCTGTTACATCCCTTGATGACAAATAGACCCCCAGTTTAAGGTCCCTGATGAGATTCTCGCCCAACCTTCCGATTTTTCCTTCAGTGAGCAGGGTCCGGTTGCTACCCTTCAGTTTGGTGTAGTTATCAAAGCGGATTACCGGATAGATTGAAAGTCCGGTGGTTGACTGACTGTATGGCTGAGCTTCAGAAAGTGCAGGAATATTTGTTTCTGTATCCATCTCATCTCGATCGGATATCAATGTTTTATCTGATTGAAGAATTGACGGGTCACTGATAGCAGTGGGAGTTAATTTCTCAGCCGAAATACGGGATATTTTATATCCATCGGACCGATATTCCGAAAAATAGAGTGACTCCTGATGCATATGCGGCATAAATGCTCCCCCGCTAACATTTGTCAACTGCTGCAGGGAACCGTCATCCAGTTTCATCCTGTGGATATTGAATATTCCGTTTATATCCGTTGACAAGTAGAGGTATTCGCCGCTGGCATCAACCCAGGGGTCGCGGATGTCATAGGAGTCACTGATCAAGACGGCTTCCACCTTTGTAAATGGTTCGCTGATACGGTATAGGTTTCTGTTTCCCCCGTCGGCTGCAGCGAAAAAGATGGTGTTTCCGTTTGGATGCCAGACCGGGGTGTACACGGTTTCAAAATCGGAGAAGCCGGTTAAGGTGGTTATGCTCTGACCCCTGGTATCCAGAACGACCAGGTTTTGCGTTCCGGCTATCTGCTGTACGGCTGCTATACGATCGCGATTGGGATGCCAGGCGGGATCCTGAATCCGCTGATCATGCGTAATCTGCGAGGTTTCTTCCGATTCAATATCGAAAATGTACAGATCCTGGTAGAGTTCACCGTATTTATTTTTTTGAGCCCGGCTGTAAAGAATCTGATTACCATCGGGTGAGAATGAAAATCGGTTTCCGATGTAGTCAATGGAAAAAGGGGATGCAATCCCATGCAGTGAAAGTCCGGGTTCTCGGGGTCCCGGGTTGTCCGGGTCACGGGTATTACCGATAGGGATTACCTTATTGCCGTCGCGCAGCACCAGTGAGGTACGGCTATAGTCCCTTCCCCGATTGGTCAGATAGGCAAGCTGACCCTTTTCAGAACTGAATTGAGGATAAAAATTCAGAAATCCACTGTCCTCAATCAGCACCGGTTCAGAAAGTTGTTCACCTTCCAGCTGAGCCCGGTAGTGATCCTGTTTGGAAGCAATCCAGTTTTCATAAAGTTCAAGGGCCTGAATTCCGGTTGCATTTTCGATGGCGTGATGAAAATTATTCAGCCCGGCTTTTGAGGATTCTACGGATATATCCCGGAGAATCCTGTCTCCGTATAGTCCTGCAAGATAGCGTACAAACGAAAATCCCTGGTTATAAATGAGCTCACGTTCCAGGCTGTTTTTAGAGGAGAATATTGCCATTTCCGTCAGTCCCAGTTCCGTGTCATTCAGGATTCTGGTCCTGAGGAGCATATCCCTGTGGCTGTCCCAGCTGTCATGGGCTATGGAGTCCCGGATGTACTGTGCGGTACCCTCTGCAAACCAGGCCGGAACACTGGTCGCGGAAAATGGTACCGTAAAGATGCCGTTTGGAAAGCCATAGAGCACATCCGGCCTGCGTACATTTTCATAGGACAGCCACTGAAAATAGATGGCGGGAATGTGCCTGGAACGCTTCATGGAGGTTCCCAGCTGGATCATGTGGGTCAGTTCATGAGCAACTACATTTTCGATCCAGGGATGAGTGCCCCGAAAGGGAGTGTCCAGCGCGGGCAGCCAGATTTCCATTTTGTTGTCAAAAAAGAAAGCGGCACCGTTGGAGTAGTCTTCCCGATCACGGATAACAATGCTGATCTTTCCGTCGGGCTCAAACCGGTAAAGATCCATGATCGGCTCATAGAATTTTTCTGCCGCACTCAGCACCGATCTGGCACCGTCTTCGCTTCCTTCCTGGTAATGAACCAGAAAATGATCACTTTCAATAGTGAACCAGGGTAGGTGATTGTACGGATAATCAAGTAATGCAGGCGATGTTTGAGAAGCGCTCTTCTGCGGATATACTGCTATCATAGCCATCAGGCAGAAGAAAAGGATGATATGGAGTCTGCCTGCAGATCTCATTTAACAACCGCTATGGAAATCGTTTTGCTTTCTTTTTGCTGACCGGCAGATGCGATAATTCTTGCAAAATATGCACCGCTGGCCCAGCCGGAAGTGTCAATACGGAGCTCCTCTGGCAGCCCGCCGCGGCTCAGAATGGTATCTGAATAGACGCTTCTACCGCTCATCGTGGTGATCGTGATCGAAATTTCAGACGCGACCCGGGTCTGATACCTCAGATAGGTCTCATTTCTGGCAGGGTTTGGCCAGTTATAGGTCTCTTCTCTGTTTAATAGCGTAAATGAAGGCTCCTCCGTATCAGCGTCACTGATAAAAGCAGAGATCTTGTTATCGGTCCCGGTTCCATAGACCGAAGGCCAGAGCACATTCGTCATATTTTCAAATTGCCAGATCTTCAGATCGCCCGAATCACTCATGGCAGCCAGATAGGTTCCGATAATCGCAGGATTCACCGGATCAGAATCCTGCTCTGAAACAGGTCCTACAGTAAGGGGAAATCCTTCTGACGGGGTTCCATCCTGATTGTAGGAGAGAAGAATGGTTGAATAGCGATTTTTGGCTGGGATGATGAGGTTTTGAAAACCGTCTGAATCGATATCGGCAACAAGTGGCGTGCCCAGAAAACGATAGCCCTCCGGCGCCTGAACAGGGAAACCACTAACGGTTGTACCCTTCAGATTCACTCCTGCCAGTATGTTTCTTTCCAGATCGGAAAAAATAAAGTCCGGCAGACCATCACCGTCAATATCCGCGATCGCAGGCCGGTTATAGGATGCACCTGAATGGATGACCTGTTCGGATCGAAAACGGTCATCAGGACCAAAGAGGGAGATGCCCGATTCTTTTAACAGATAGAAGTAAATTGAACCGTTTCCGGTACGAATGACGCCCGGATGGAGTCGTGAGAGTTCTTCCTGTACATCAATACTGAAAGTTTCCGTGCCTCCGGGAAAGCGTAAAACCAGGGGTTGCCCGGTTATTGAAGCCTGATGATTGTCAACTTCTGCCGAGCGGCGAACAATTCCGTTTTCATCTTCTGTGAGCTGACCCGCAAGCAAGTCATATCGGGAGGGGGTACCGCCGAGATCCAGAATACTGTTATTGGTAACGCTTAACCATACCGGTCTCTCCTGTAGCAGAATTTCACTTTCGAGGAGAGGTTCGGAAGCAGACAGGTCAAAAATGGATAACATTCCGCTATCCGGTTGACCGGCAGGCTTTTCAGAGATTGCCAATCCGTTACCTGAATCAAAAATCACCGGCTGAACGGTAGAAGAGAGTTGAATCGGTGGACCAATGATCTCTGTCGCAACCGGATCATAAAGCAGGTATCCGTCCAACGCAGGTATCAGGAATCTGGAATTGTCGTTTTGCCGAAAAGGCATGACAGCCAGGGGATAGGATGAGTAGTATTCATCGAGGGAAGAAACGCCAACATCCAGAGGCAGGTCATCAATGGAGTCTATTAACCGGTATAGATCCGGAAATGGATTTGCGGGACGAATCTCAAAACTTGCTACGATCTGATTATCGGAGAAAGTGAAAAGTTCAAAAGGAGAGGGTGAACCCGAATGACTGCTATTGTCAGGGGTAGTATCGGGACCAAACCGGTTCTGGTACAAACTGATACTCCCGCCGGCTGTCACAACGGTTGCATTGTTGCCGCTCCACCAGAAATCATAGGGAGAACCGTTTACCGGATTTTCAGATAATCCAACCGACACCCGGCGTCCGATATCCTGCGCTCCGTCTGCTTCTACAAGCATCACACCCCGCCGATCCGGGTTATTGTTAATGGCATTATCGGGCTCATTAACCCGGATTACCGCTTCATCAATGTGCCAGATCAGTATCCCTCCGTTCAACTCAACTGGCATCTGTGAGTCGGGGTTTGACCGGTCCAATCCGCCAGGAAGGGCAAAGTCAAAATGTGACACATCCACCACAACTCCCGGCTCCAGTAGTGCGTCAAAACCGGACTCCTGATTCACAAATGCCTCATCGTTATTGGTAAATGACTGGGTTGCCAGGGATCCATCCGGACGCCGAATGGTAAGCGTGATACCATTGCCTGACGGATCACGGTGCCTGTTTTCAACCAAAAAATACTCCCCAGACGATATCGGGACTTTGTAAATGTTTTCTTCCCCGGCAGGCGTATCTGCGGGTACATTGATTGTGACCGGTGTTTCGTAAGTGAGTTCTTGCGGCTCAGCCCATCCCAGCCTGACCTTTTCCCATGCCGAAAGTGAAGGAGGGAAAAGCCCGTTATAAGCAAAAATGGATGCTCCGTCCATCAGCCCGAATCGTCCGATGCCGGACTCGCCTGTTTCTGTATTGAACAGATCGGGGAGACCCAGGTGGCTG
>JAWVZW010000027.1:0-11878 GCA_033721975.1 Balneolaceae bacterium | reverse complement strand
TTAATCAACTGAAGTTATCACAATGCGCGGCCGAAGGTCGTCAGGTGCAGTTTCTCCATAAAATTCTGCTGAATAAAGAAACCCGTTCACGGCCTGAAGCGAGATAAAAAGAGGTCCCTCACCCTGTTCTCCGTACACCTCATTCAGTACGTACTGGGTGATATTAAGGCGATACGTGTCTTCCCCTTCGTCAGCCAGCCCGAAATACGATGCCGTAGTAATAAACAGTTCGGAAGTGATGTTAGCAGGAACCGGATCAAATTCATGAGCTCTTATGGACTGCAGTTCAGGCCTCTTGAATCCCGGGCCGATATCTTCCTGAGAAGTATCGCGGGTAAGGACCAAAGACGCATTCACAATATTCTTGCCGGTTAATTCTTCTGCACTAAAGACGGGATCCACCCTCAGTATCCGCTCGGTATTGTGAAGAACGATACTGCTTCCGTAATCCGGCTCATTTGTTCTTATAACTGATGATCCCCAATCTCTGACCGGCAGCGGCTGTGCAATGGGATCTTCTTCTTCCCCACCATCCGTATAGACGATAAATTCCGTTTCACGCTCTTCCTCATCGGTCTGCTGAAGATGCCTGAAGAAATGTATTCGCGTGTTTGTTTCGGAAGGCACGATCGCAAGCCCGGGAAATTCCCTGATATATGTGGAGTCGCGCGAGGTTGAAATCGAATTGAAGTAAGATCTGAACTTATTTGTCCACTCTGCACTCAGCTCAACCTCAATACTATCCTCATTCGATATCTGGAATGTAGCCACCGGCGTACTCTGATCAACACTGATCTCCTGGTTGTATCTTAGCTCGTTACCGCGCCAGAGTTCTGCAGCCTCATAGATCGTAAAATCAGAAACAGTCGTAGAATCCCCGTAATCCACAACGCTCTGAGAAAGCTTCAGGGTAATGAAGTCACCGTCATATATCGAATCAACGGTTGCCCGGGATATGGAGGGCTTATACAGTGCTACAGCACGGATAGTGCCATAGGCAGGATCTTCCAGGTATCCGGCAGATGATTGTTGCAGACGACCCGAAAAGGTGTTTTCATTGATCACCTCAAGGTTTTCAGCCTGCAGGTTTACAACTGTTTTGACGACCTCGTTGTCGTCGGGCCGTAAATTTTCACCTACCGTTCCGGCCGATTCACAGCCGGCTGCGATCACTCCAAGAAGAAGAAAGGCAGCGATTGGAAATCGTCTGCCTTTGAACGCAAGTTTATTACCGATAGATAGAGTAATTCTCCGGAACCTTCTTTTATTCATCTTCTCCGGCGATCTCCCGGTAGTACTCAGCAAATTTCTTAGAAACATCTTCGGGCGAACCCTGTATTTTAGTTGGTTTAATATTTAGTTCCTTAAACAGATCATCGAATTGATCTTTCAGATGGTTGCCGGTAACAACGTGGTCGCTGTACTTTAATCCCGTTTTCAGCACATCCACTTTACCGTCATCCAGGAATGAATCCAGATCCACGCTTTCGGGCAGCCCCAGCAGCTCCAGAATATCGGTACCCTCAAAATGTCCCTTATTTTCCGGATGGTGCAGGTTATACACGATCTGTGTGTTCTTGAAGATCTCTTCGTTGTTGTACTTCTCACGGACAAGCAGCGGTATCAGTCCGGCCGGCCAGTCATGGCAGTGAATGATATCCGGTTCCCACCCAAGGCTAATAACTGTTTCGATCACACCTTTATTGTAGAATACCAGGCGCTCGTCATTGTCCTCATAAAACTCCTCCGATTTGGGATTGGTAAACATCCCTTTTCTTTTGAAATATTTATCGTTGTCGAGGAAGTAGACCTGAAGCTTGGCATTGGGGATGCTGGCTACCTTAATCTTCATGCTTTCCACATTCTCTCCCACCTCCACTTCAATACCGGAAAGACGGATCACCTCATGCAGCCTGTTACGCCTGTCATTGATGGTGCCGAATTTGGGCAGAAGTATCCTGATCTCGAATCCCTGATCCTGAAGTGATGCAGGCAGGAACCGGAGCAGATCTGCGGTGTGAGTCATTCGTGCAAAAGGTGCGATTTCGGTAGCTGCGTAAAGTATTTTCATAAATAGTTATTGCTTACTGATGAATTATTTTTGTTCTGACAGATCCTGGCTGCCATTACCCGGATAGAAATCCCTGAACTGTTCATCTTCTATCGAATAAAAATCGAAAAGCGTATCACTTCGCAGGCCCAGCCGAAGTGTTTCAACGGAAATTACTTCTGTTGGATTAATATTCCCCAGATTTACGTTGCTGCCAAATTTTCGAATAAACCAGACTTGCTGTTCCTTTTGAGGTGCCTCAAAAAGAAGGTTGTCAACCGAAACCTGGTCAGCAATTTCGTCAATGAGTCCGGACCTGATTTCGCCGTTGGGTCTGAATACTCCCACCGTGCCGCTTTCACGAGCTTCGCAAATCACCTTCCAGGCGCCTGCATTCATCTCGTTTTGGATCATTTTCACCCACTTGTAGGGCGGTATGATATCATTGGGATTTTTACTGCCCACTTCCGAAAGAACGGTGAAATCCTTGCTCAGTTCCTCTATAATATCCAGCTTTCGCTGTTCAGATAGCAGAATGGTACCGTTGGAGACTTCAACATACTGCAAATCGTATCGCTTTAACAGCTCTACATAGGCATCCAGCTGATCTCTCAGAACGTAGGCTTCGAATAAAGTGCCTCCAAAATAGACCGGAATATCGTGACGCTTATAGACGTCGATTTTTTCTTCCAGGTTTTGGGTTACATAGGCTGTACCCCATCCCAGCTTTACGATATCGGTATATTCAGATGCGGCTTCACAGAAATCCTCTGTCTGACGAATACTGAATCCCTTATCAAGTGCGAGCGTTATCCCTTCATTACGGGGCTTTACCGTACGAGCCGGCAGATGATTTAATTGAAATGACATTCAACGTTTTCTTCATTAACGGAACGGCTTAAGATACGAAACGGTGCTTTTCTATAAAAGCCTGTCACAATTCCAATTATTCCCCTTCAGACCCCTTAGCTTTACGATTTCCCATTTCAACCAGCATTTTAATTCTGCCCTCATCCACATTATGGAGCATATCAGGCGTATATCTCCATAGCCAGTTATTGCCTACCGTGGCGGGAAGATTCATTCGGTGCTCGCCTCCGAGGCTCATATAATCCTGCAGCGGAAATATGGCTTGATCGGCAACCGACAACATGCCCAACCTGATCAGCTCCCATTCAGGCTGCATGCCATTCGAACGGGTATACTCTCTCAGCCTGTGTTTCTCAACCTCGGGAGCCGTATTGTACCAGCCGATCGTGGTGTCATTATCATGAGTTCCGGTATAGACAACACAGTTCTGCGGATAGTTGTGGGGTAAAAATGCATTTCCGGCATCCGAATCAAATGCAAACTGCAGGATTTTCATACCGGGGAAATCAAAGCTGTCCCGAAGATCTTCAACCGATGGCGTCATTACGCCGAGATCTTCCGCTATGATCGGCAGCTCACCAAGCTTTTCGTGTATGGTTTCAAACAGCTCCCGTCCCGGAGCTTTTACCCACTTCCCGTTGATAGCTGTTTCTTCTGAAGCCGGTACTTCCCAATAGGCATCGAACCCCCTGAAATGATCAACCCGGATTGCATCATAAAGTTCAAACATCTGTCTGAACCGCTCAATCCACCAAGAAAATCCATCCTTTTTCATCTGTTTCCAGTTGTAAAGCGGATTTCCCCAGAGCTGGCCTGTTTCACTGAAGTAGTCGGGCGGCACTCCGGCAACGAGCTTTCGGTTACCCTGTTTATCTACGGCGAAATATTCCGGGTTCGACCAAACGTCGGCGCTGTTGTGATCTACAAATATGGGTATATCACCGATCACGCGAATACCGTGCTCATTGGCATATCCTTTCACATCCTGCCACTGGCTGAAGAATTCAAACTGATACCAAAGCTGATACTGTAATTCATCCTCATATTTTTCGCGGAGACCATCCAGCGTCTTTTTATCCCTCTGTGCTATCTTTTTATCCCACTTATTCCATGGATTTCTGCCGTTGTCTATTGAACACGCCATGAACAGACAGTAATCATCCAGCCAGTACTCGTTCTGTTTTTTGAATGAATCCAGCTTCTTTTTCTCACTCTTGGTCATGCGGTCATAAAACCGGTCAGCCGCAGTTTTATAAAGAACATCCTTCACGGCATAGGATGCTTCATAGTCAGCAGTTGTGGCTGACGGTAATTCCGCTTCCCGAACTTCTTCAGATGTCAAAAGCTCTTTTTCCACCAGCCGGTCAAGGCTGATCAGATAGTGATTTCCGGCAAAAGCAGAATAACTGGCATAAGGAGAATTTCCATAACCGGTTGGCCCGAGCGGAAGAACCTGCCAGATGGTCTGATCGGTCCGGACAAGAAAATCAATAAACTCCCTGGCATCACCACCAAGGTCTCCCATTCCATATTTTGAAGGAAATGACGTGGGATGAACCAGCGTCCCGCTAGATCTTGGAAATCTCATATTTGTGAACCTATTAATCTATCATTCATGTGTATATCCCATATCCCTGAAGCCCCATCTGCTTATTCGAAATCCCGGCTCTTATTATAATCTCGTCAAGCCGGTTTTAGCACCATTCCGGCTAACGGCGGCACGTCGACAATGATGTGGTTTGGCTGACTGTGCCATGGGCCTTCGTGGCCCTGTACTTCCGTGGGCCCTGCATTGCTGCCTCCATAGTGCTGTGAGTCACTATTGAGCAACACATTGTACTTGCAAGCTTTCGGTACCCCGAATTTATAGCCTCTATGTACAGAAGGGGTAAAATTCAGCAGAAATACGAGAAAATCATCCGGATTCCTGCCCCTCCTTACAAAAGAGAGAAGGCTGTTATCGGCATCGCTTATATCAATCCATTCAAAACCTTCCCAGCTGGAGTCGATCTCATGACTGGCCGGCTCATGTACATATAACCGGTTCAGATCTTTGACCAGATTCTGAATCCCTTCATGGTTTTCCCACTGAAGCAGGTGCCAGTCGATAGAATGCGCTTCCGTCCACTCGCTCCACTGACCGATTTCATCGCCCATAAAGAGCAGTTTTTTACCGGGGTGACCATACATATAGGTATAGAGCAGGCGAAGATTGGCAAATTTCTGCCAGTCATCACCCGGCATTTTGGACAGCAGCGAACGTTTCATGTGTACTACTTCATCGTGCGATAAAGGCAGAATGAACTGTTCCGAAAATGCGTAGATCAATGAAAATGAGAGCTGATCCTGGTGATATTTCCTGTACACAGGATCTTTCTCCATGTAGGCCAGCGTGTCGTTCATCCAGCCCATATTCCATTTGAAGTCGAATCCCAGGCCTCCCGATGAAGTAGGCCGGGAAACTCCCTGCCAGGAGGTAGATTCTTCTGCAAAGGTGAGTATTCCCGGGTAATAATCATGAAGCACTTCATTGAACCTGCGCAAGAAGTGGATGGCTTCCAGATTCTCCCTGCCGCCATATTGGTTGGGCACCCATTCTCCTTCCTTTCTGGAGTAATCCAGGTACAGCATGGATGCAACAGCGTCGACCCGAAGTCCATCAATGTGAAATTCGTCAGCCCAGTATACGGCGTTCGATATCAGGAAATTCATGACTTCCGTACGACCGTAATTGAAAATACAGGTACCCCAATCTGTATGCTCTCCAAGTCTTGGATCTTCATGCTCATAGAGAGCCGTACCGTCAAACCTGCGAAGTCCGTGATCATCCTTGGTAAAGTGTGCGGGTACCCAGTCGAGAATTACGCCAATTCCTGCCTGATGGCAGGCGTCAACGAAATACCTGAAATCATCCGGATTCCCGAACCGGCTTGTCGGGGCAAAATAGCCCGTAATCTGATACCCCCAGGATGGATCGTAAGGGTGTTCAGCTACTGGCATTAATTCAACATGCGTGAAACCCATCTTGCTCATGTATGGCACCAGTTCATCCGCCAGTTCCCTGTAGCTGAGAAAACCGGGGGACTCTCCAACCTTCCGCTTCCACGATCCTGCATGAATCTCATAAATACTGACCGGGCGGTTAAAATGCTGATGGTCCTGACGGTTATCCATCCATTTTTTGTCACCCCACTCATATGATTCCACAAATACCTTAGAGGCGGTACCCGGACGCATCTCGGAGTATGTTGCATACGGATCCGCTTTTTTGAGCGGGGAATCCGTCATGTGTGATTTTATTTCATATTTGTAGAGATCACCAGGAGCCACATGAGGGATAAACGTTTCCCAGATTCCCTGATCATGATACTTTCTCATGCCGTGAATCCGGCCATCCCAGTTATTAAAGGAGCCAATCACGCTCACTCTTCCCGCACTTGGAGCAGATACCACAAAGTGCGTCCCCTCCACGCCGTCTACCGTTTTTGGATGAGCACCCATCAACTGGTAGGCATGATGGTGATTTCCTTCTCCCCATAGCTGAAGGTCAAAATCAGAGATCAGTGTACCAAACCGGTAGGCATCCTCAATCTCATACTCTTCACCCTCATAGGGTTTCACATGAATTGTATAATCAAAACGCTTTTTTCTGCGCGAAAAAACATGTTCAAACAGACCGGCATCGCTGATTTTAGGTACGGACACCGGCTTTTTAACGCCTTTGATATGAAGATTCAGTTCTTTGGCATCGGGCCGAAATGTCCTGAATACCAATTTTTCCTTACCCTCAACGTTGACTGTGTGCAGTCCCAAAACCGCAAATAGGTCCCCGTGATCTCCGTTGGATATTGCTTCAATTTCTTCGATTTTAAGCGTCATATGATTGTCCCGTAAATTGAACTGGCAGGACGCCTAAGATAAATAATCTTGGCAATTAATCGACATTCACAAATGAACTGTTAATAGGGGAGCATTACAAATTCAGTAATGAATATTATTCGATTTATATCCAGACGCTACCTGTTCTCCAGAAAACATGTATCACTCATCTCCGTTCTGACAGGCATCAGCATTGCAGGCATTACCCTGGGTACCGCACTACTCATTATTGTCCTTTCTGTATTTAACGGATTCTTTGATGTGATTCGCGGATTTTTGCTCTCCTTCGATCCCGACATCCGAATTGAGCAGGCAGGTGCTACGGCCATGACCTACGACCCGGATCTGATAGACCGGATTCTTGAGCATCCCGAAGTTGTGAACCTGGCTCCCTACATCGAGGGACGGGCAATGCTGATTTCCAGTGAACGGGAGAACGAGGTGGTAATGGTACGGGGCGTGGAGAGAGGATCCTATATTCGCATTACGGAACTTGAACAGAGTGTTAGAAACGGCATCTTTGACCTATCGGTTCAAAACGGACGGCCCGGCATTGTGATCGGCGACATGCTTGTAAACCGCTATGGCCTGAGCCCGGGAGATGAAATCGCACTCCTAAGCCCGTCGGGTATGCGACGTGCACTTACCCAGTTTTCGGTACCCAGGGTCAGCCGGTTTTCAGTACGGGGAAGCTATACCATTCAGCAGATCATCGATGAGGATGTGGTTTATGCTGATCTTCAGGCAGCTCAGCGGCTTTTCAATATGCGAAATGAAGTGACAGGTTTTGATCTCCAGCTGGAGGACCTGGAACGCGCTGAAACCGTTAAATCGGAGCTGAGTGCTATTCTCGGCCCCGATTACAGGATCCAGAGCTGGTATGATCTGCAAAAGCCGTTATACGATGTGATGTACATTGAAAAATGGGGTTCCTACTTTATCCTGATGATCATCGTGCTGGTGGCTGCACTCAATATCGTGGGATCATTGACAATGATTGTTATTCAGAAAAAGAAAGATATCGGCGTGCTATTGGCGATGGGTATGACCCCGAAAACCATCAAGAAGATATTTATCAGTCAGGGACTGCAGATTGGTCTGATCGGCTGCGGTATCGGGGGGATTCTCGGAATAGCCATCAGCCTTGCACAAAAAGAGTACGGGATACTTAAACTGACCTCATCTTTTATCATCGATGCATATCCCGTACTTATTCAGCCGCTTGACATCGTTCTTGTGGCCGGAGGCAGCCTTTTGCTTTGTATTGCAGCCAGCTGGTACCCTGCACTTCGCGCATCCACCGTTCAACCGGCGGATGCTGTACGCGGAGAATAGGACAAAAGGGCACTGACTGCTCTTTTTTTAATCAGTTCAACCTCTTAATAAGACTGCATTGTGCGGAACGTATCTGCGCAAAACCCTGCATGAACCCGGGGCTGGCTGGTGACCCGGCGGACGATTGACGTACCAGATCCGGCATTCGCCTCTGAGTGGCATGTGTCCCGGCGGTATCCTGAGGGTCCTGCGGCCATAATTGATCGTCACATACCCTTTTCGGTGATTTCTTTGAGAGTAATGACGGTTTCCTCTCCGGTAATGCCCTCTTCTCTTTCCTCTTTCATACTCATAGTCACGGTCATGATCATATTCAGGCGGCGGATTTCCTATCACAACCGGTTCCGGATAGATGATTAAGCCCCCGGTAGCCGTACAGCCTGTGAAAGTGAGACCGGCTATTAATCCTATAAATGCCAACAATACTTGTTTTTGTGATTTCATACGAACCTCCGCTTTGTGAATCATTTTCAAGGAGCTGCAGCATCTGGCAATGTGCCCTGCATTTCTCAGCGCCTTTGACATATCAAACCGATCTGAAAGGGGGATGTTTCGCCAAATGACCAAAATCACATCATCATGCGATGCATTAAATGCGGAACAGAGCAAAAGAAAAGCCGGAGGATAGAAAGAGAAACTGATCCGGGAAATGAAGAGGTATTATTCGTTATAGGTATCCGGGAGGTCGTTTTCGTATAGAACAACATCACCCGGTTCGGAAAACTCCTGAAGGATATCATTGGCTTCAAAAAGGGAACCAGCAACTTTTACATTTTCATTCAGATCGCCCTGAACAGATGAAATTCCCTCCGCAATGGCTTTGGTTTGCTCCTTGCCAACCAGAATGACAAGATCAAGCCCTGCTTTTGCAATGTGCTCCCCGAACTTTCTGTTCTCCTCATATTCCATATCGCCCAGCTCAATCATGCCGGGTGTAATGAGTATTTTTCGCCCGGTTGTAAATGAGGCCAGTATATCCACCGCATTTTTGGCGCCAATCGGATTTGAATTGAACGCATCATCGATAACAGTAAGCCCGTTTCTTTGTTTGAGTTCCAGCCTGTGCTCCACAGGTTCAAGGCGGGAGGCAGCCAATGCAACCGTCTTTAGCCGAATGCCAAACTCTCTCGCTATGGCTGCACCAAGAAGAAGATTCTGAATATTATGAGATCCCAGCAAGGGTGTCTGCATACTCTCTTCTTCCTGCAGTTCGCCATCTTTATCATACCAGCTCATGATAAAACGCGTCCCTTCAGGTGATACTGAAATGTTGTTCGCTCTTACGGAACCATCCTTGCCGGCGAATACCACCTTTACGTCATCGCGGTATTGAGCCATGGCTTTTACCCGTTCATCATCGCTGTTCAGGACAAGAATTCCGTCGGGTTTCAGTTCTCTGGCCAGGGTTCCTTTTTCATGTGCAATCACATCCTGAGACCCAAACGTTTCGAGGTGTGCCAGACCCACATTTGTAACAACGGAAATATCCGGCCTGGCGATGTTGCACAACTCCAAAATATTGCCGGGATAGCGGGCACCCATTTCCAAAATCAGCACCTGATGGCCGGCATCCAGGTCATTATTGATTACCTTACAAATACCCATGGGCGTATTGTAGCTTCCCGGCGTCACGCATACATTCAGACGTTCTTTCAAAAAAGCGTCGATTACGAATTTGGTGCTGGTCTTCCCATAGCTGCCCGTAATTGCAATGACCTTCAGATTAGGCAAGGAATCCAATTTGGCCCTTGCCTGTTTTTTGAACCCATTTTGAATCACTTTTTCTACCGGTTTCATGAGGTATGCTGCAACCAGGAGGAAAAGTGGTACAAACATATCCACGATTACCATGGCGAAACTGAGGAAATAGGGATCTGTACTGATAAAAGGAGCTGCGAAGTCCCGCAACCGAAGCCCGCGATAGGCAAAATCAATCAGCAAAAACCATGATGAACCCAGAAGGATCAAAACCGTAATTCCCAGTCTTTTCATCCGGGCCGTGTAAACAAGCGGCTTTTTCTCTCTTTCTCCCTGATATCGTGACAGGCTGACAAACCAGAACAGTGCAAATGTAAACATGACGATGGCTCCGGTGGTAAGCGTAACCAGGTCGGCAAGCCAGTAGATCATCAGCAAAATGATGATGTTGTAGAAAATATGTTCAAGAGTAAACGTATGGGAATAGAAGTGGTTGCTGAGCCAGCTTCGAAATTCACCCGTTTTATAACCAAGCTGCTGAAACATATGCAGAAAGAAGCGCAGCCTGTACAGAGAGTGGCGGATAAAAATCGCAATCAGCAGGATTACGATCCCATTCATAAAAAGAGAGTAGAGATCCAAATTGTCAGCTTTTAAAAGTCAGGATATTCAGCGGCAAACTGTAAAACAGCCTGCCTTTTCTAATTGGTTTTGTTCTCCCCGGGGAGGGTTTATGAACAGATTCTCATTCGATAATGAATCGTTCAACATGTATATTTCGGCGATAAAATAAAGATTTACATTCACAAGAAAGAACGAATCATTTGTAAATCGAATCAATTGTATTGGAAGGCCAAACATCGATGCTTTCCGGCTAAATTTAATCAGATTCAGATACAGGCATGAAATTAATTATACCGATGGCGGGCCGGGGAACCAGGGTTCGTCCCCATTCACACACAACGCCTAAACCACTGCTTCCAGTGGCAGGCACCATGATTATCGAGCGCATTGTGGAAACCTTTGCCCGCACACTCGACCGCACCATTGATGAGATTGTTTATATCCTTGGACCCGATTTCAGCCGTGAAATTAAAGAGACACTGAAACAGATGAGTGAACGTCATCAGGCAAAAGCTACTTTCCGGGTTCAGGATAAAGCACTTGGCACGGCACATGCCGTATCCTGCGCGGATGAAGACCTGAGCGGAGAAGTAATTATTGTTTTTGCTGATACGATTTTTGACTCCAAGCAGAAAGTCACGGTAGATGATGCAGACAGTGTTATCTGGCTGAAAGAGGTAGAAGATCCCTCACGATTCGGAGTAGCCGTACATGACGGCGATACCATTACCGATTTCGTTGAAAAACCGAGTGAACCCATTTCAAACCTGGCCATCATCGGCGTCTACTATTTCAAAAAAGGTGAGGACCTCAAAAAAGAGATCCGGTACCTGCTGGAAAATGATGTAACCGGTCACGGAAACGAATACCAGCTGACCGATGCGCTGGACCGTCTGCTTAAAGACGGAAAAGTCTTTAAAAAGGCCACTGTAGATGAGTGGCTGGATTGCGGTACTCTGCCTGCCTGGCTGGACACCACAGCTGAGGTTCTCGCTAAGGAGAATCATGCGTATAAGAGCTATCCCGGCACCACCATCAAACCGCCGGTTTTTATCGGTGAAGATGTTGAAATCTCAGGAAGCACGATTGGTCCCAACGTTAGCATTGAGGCCGGCTGCACCATCAAAGACTCGGAAATCTCTGACACCATCATCCAAAAACACGCAGCTATTTCCTCATGCAAGCTTAAGAGATCTACTATTGGCAATCATGCTGAACTCAGCGATTTCAACGGAGAACTGCATGTGGGAGATCACTCAATCCTGAATGGTTGATGTCCGTTTTGACCGTTTTTTGCGGTTGATCTCTCTTTTTTAGAAACAATGATCAGTAAAACACACTATCATTTAATGTATGATCGGCCGGTTTGATCTTTCAATCGGTTCACTTTTATAGAAATGATATTTAATTAACATTAAACAC
>JAWVZW010000026.1:0-11963 GCA_033721975.1 Balneolaceae bacterium | reverse complement strand
GGTCTGTCTTCACAATACCATGTTTCGTGTTCACTGTGCTTCCCTCTACAATAGGAAGCAGGTCTCGCTGAACACCCTGTCGGCTTACTTCCCCGCCTCCCATGCTGCTCGCGGAAGTATCGCTTGCCACTTTGTCTCTTTCATCAATAAATACAATTCCCTGGTTTTGAACCCTCTCCAGGGCTTCCTGAACAGCGGCTTCGTGATCAATCAGTTTTTCAGCTTCCTGTTCCAGAAGGATTTCGCGTGCTTCACTGATCGGTACAGTCCGTTTTGTTTTCTTTCCTCCGCGGGTCAGGTTTCCAAGCATATCCTGCAGATTCACGCCCATCTCTTCCATTCCCTGAGGACCAAAAACCTGCATCATGGGTGTTTTTTTGGAATTGACCTCAATCTCAATTTTCCGGTCTTCCAGGTCTCCGTTCTGCAGTTTCTCACGGAACCTCTCGCGGGTCCGCTCATTCAGCTCCTGATCGGAGGCGGAATCCGGGTTAAAACCCACTTCGCCGGAAGAGTTGTTTACGGATGAAGGTTTCTTTCGTACCGGTGGAATCAGAATATCCAGAATTTTCTCTTCTACAACAGAAGCGGCCTTTTCCTTCACCCGCTCCTGCATTTCAAGTTTAACCATATTAACGGCAATGTCGGTCAGATCGCGGATCATGGATTCCACATCACGGCCCACATAACCGACTTCGGTGAATTTGGAAGCTTCCACCTTGATAAATGGAGCTCCCGCCAGTTTAGCTAAACGCCGGGCAATTTCAGTTTTACCCACACCGGTAGGGCCAATCATCAGAATATTATTGGGGATGATCTCTTCGCGTATTTCCGGATCAGCCTTCAGTCTTCGCCACCGGTTTCTCAGAGCGATGGATACGGATCGTTTCGCCTCTTTCTGGCCAATGATATACTTGTCAAGTTCCGCCACAATCTGGCGCGGCGTCAAATTTTGCTGTTCAATGAGTTTCATGGTACTTCTCTGTTGCGTGCTTATTTGTCAATTTCCAATATGGAGAGATTGTGATTGGTGTAAATGCAGATATCCGCTGCAATATGCAGCGCCTTCTCCACAATCTCGCGGGCTGATAATTCCGGGGCATTTTCTTTCAGCGCACGTGCAGCAGCCAGCGCATATGACCCCCCGCTTCCAATTGCCAGAATCTGATCGTCAGGTTCAATGACGTCACCCTGACCCGAGATAAGAAGGGGAGTGTCTTTATCCATTACTACTAAAAGGGCTTCAAGTTTCTGAAGAAATTTATCTTTTCTCCATTCTTTAGCCATTTCAACGGCAGCTCTCTGCAGATTGCCGTTGTAGCTGTTCAGTTTTTCTTCAAATTTTTCAAAGAGTGTGAATGCATCGGCTGTGGACCCGGCAAATCCTGCCAGGATACTTCCGTTTTGCAGTTTTCTTACTTTTTTGACCGTGGCTTTCATCACGGTTTTATCAAGGGTAGCCTGTCCGTCGGCACCGATTGCTACGTCCCCGTTATGGATAATTCCGAGTACAGTTGTAGCGTGCAAATTCCTGAGATTTGTCATTTCGTTGATATCTGTTCAAAAATGATTGATTGCGCGTAAGCGCGGACTGTTGTGGGTAGATAGAATCAATTATCCTGCCGGGCGGGTCTTTTCGGCCGTTTTGGCAGATTTTTTCGTCCGTTGCCGTTCTGATCATTTTTTGAATAGTAGTCAAGCGTGTCCCCGGGATTCACCTCTTCATCGAGCTGCTGGAGCTGTTTCTCTTGAGCGGCCAGGATTTTATCGAGTGAACCGCCCTGCAGCACAATGTCTGTAATCTCCAGATCGGATCCTGTCAATGTGGCTTTAAATTCATTCAGCGAGGTGTTTTCATCAGGGACCAGTGTAATCTTGACCTTGTATTTCCACATCCACTTTCGTCGCTGACTGAAAAACCCGCGGGTCAGGAAGGATTGCAGGTAGGGGTTGATATAGATATCAACGGCCCTGTATTCAGTGCTGAATTTGAATTTACTGATCCAGGATTCGATATCGGTGATAATGGTATCCTGGCTCACAACAGAACCGGATCCGCCACACATCGGGCATACTTTTGATACGGAGTTAACCACACTTGGCCGTATTCGCTGACGGGTGATCTGAACCAGGCCGAAATCACTCATGCCGATCACGTTTGTCTTGGCACGGTCTTTCTTGAACTCTTTCTTCAGTTCATCATAGATCTTTTTGCGGTTTTTATCATCACGGAGGTCGATAAAGTCGACAACAATGATTCCGCCGATATCCCTCAGGCGAAGCTGTTTTGCAATTTCACGGGCAGCCTCCAGGTTGGTTTTCAGAGAGTTGTCTTCCTGTCTCTCCTTGGCCGCATAGGGTCCTGAGTTTACGTCCACTACATACATTGCCTCGGTCTGTTCAAAAATAAGGTATCCGCCGGAGGGCATGCGTACGCGGGGACTAAAAATGGAGTTTACGTCCTGGCCAATGTTCACATGATCAAAAATGTGATCCTTGCCTTTATAAACCTGAACGCTGGGCAGCATTTTAGGTGCGATCTGTGAAACATAGCTCTTTACGGATTTGTAGAGCTGATAGTCGTCGATCAGTACGCGGTCGTACTGTTTTGCAAAAAGATCGCGGATCAGGCTTTCAGTGATATCCAGATCCTTGTAAAGAAGGGTAGGGGGTTTTGCCGATTCCAGTTTATTGAGAATGCGCTCCCACTTTTTGAGAACCGTTCTCATGTCATCTTCGATGGCCTCTTTATCCTGACCCTGAGCAACGGTACGGACAATCACACCGAAGCCGTCCGGCAGCATAGAGCCTACAATACTTTTAAGCCGTTTCCTTTCCCTGCCCCGATTGATTTTCTTGGAGAGGGCTATGTATTCGCCCATGGGAATCAATACCAGAAAGCGTCCCGCAATGGTTATATCTGTGGAAACCCGGGGACCTTTGGAGCCGATGGGTTCCTTAACAATCTGGACCAGCAGGTTCTGGTTATTTCTGAGAAGCTTTCCTGCCAGAATCTGTTTGTCGTTATTGGACAGCTTGTCGAATTTCTGAAGTTCTTTTTCAGCGCTTTTTGAAATGGCATTCTCGCCATTCATCATTTTGATATAAGATCCCAGGTGATCACCGGCGTCTGAAAAGTGAAGAAAGGCATCTTTTTCCATGCCGAGATCGATGAAAGCGGCTCTGATTCCGCTCATCACCTTGTGTACTCTCGCTAAGTAAATATCACCAACAGTACGCTGGTTGTCTTCAGATTCTATAAAAAGCTGGGCAAGTTCTCCATTTTCCAGCAGCGCTACCCGGGTCTGTTTGCCCGAAGAATGGATAATAATCTGGTTCTTCATGTATGCTTAAAAATTTCATCCGCAATTCGCTAAGCCTGCATTTCACCATCAAATAAATCTGGATACACCTGTAATAAAGGGTGGTACTCTCCGGTGGGTTGTCAGTTATAGCAGCCGATCGAATTGCTTCGCAGTTATAATTCTTGTTAAAAACCGTGTGTGATGTGTGCATAGCCCTGTCTGCAGCAGCTTCAGGGCGCTCAGAAGGGCAACAAATTGCCCTCAGAATAGAAAAGATGTGAGATATAAATTTTTGCAAACTACTGTACGACAATAATTTCAGCGTGTGTATATATACATTATGCATACACCATCCAATGGATGGGAAATATAGCAGAAAGTTATCTAATAATTAAATATTGAATCGATTCAAAAGCAGAAAACCTGCTTAACTTGTAGAATAGCCTTTCTACCTATTCAGATACCCGTTTTATTGAAGCTCCGGCGGCATTTAATTTATCTTCGAGGTCTTCATAACCCCGGTCGAGATGATACACGCGAAGAACCTCTGATTCTCCCTCTGCAGCCATCGCAGCCATCACAAGACTTACGCTTGCACGAAGATCCGTACTCATGACTGAAGCACCCGTCAGTGGTGTTTTGCCGTGAATGGTTACGCTGTTTTTATCCACTTTTAGATCAGCACCGAGCCTTTTCAGTTCCGGAACATAGCTGAACCTGTCAAAATAGATGGTATCAGTAACCACACTTTCTCCTGCAGACTGGGTCATCAGCGTTGCCCATTGGGCTTGAAGGTCGGTGGGAAATCCCGGGTAGATATCCGTGGTAACGGATACAGGCTGAATCTTAGGAGCTGAGACAATACGAATCTGATCACCATTGTATTCGGTTTTCGCTCCCAGTTTGTCAAAGAATTCAGGGAAAACGCCAAGATCATTCGTATCGCAGCCGGTCAGCGTCAGATCGGATTCCGGGTGCATAGCTGCGGCAATCATAAAAGTGCCAGTTTCAATGCGGTCAGGTGAATTGTCAAATTCCACTCCCTTCAGGCTGTCTACTCTGCGAATGGTGATTTCACTCGTTCCGGCACCTTCAATATCAGCCCCCATTTTGCTCAGCATTTTGCATAGCAGAACCACATCCGGCTCTTTGGCTGCGTTTTTAATCACAAAGCGGTCAGCACGTTTTACTGCACCCAGAATAAGATTCACGGTGGCTCCCACGCTGCTGGGTTCAAGGGTAAACTCTCCGCCTTTGGAGTGCTCACCATCCATTGAAGCCATCACATATCCTTTATCCAGATCGATTTGGATGCCCATAGCTTCGAACCCTTTGAGGTGAAGATCAACCGGGCGCGGACCCCAGGCACATCCTCCCGGGAGAGACACCTTGGCCTCACCCGAGCAGCCGAGTAGTGCACCCAGCATATAGAATGAAGCCCTCATTTTTCTTACCAGATCATAAGGGGCTTCATTAAAGCTCAAATTAGACGGATCGATCGTAAGCCGGTTGTCATCATCTGAAAAATCAACCCGCGTACCGGTTACGCGCAATACATTATTAAAAGTGTAAATATCGTTCAGTTTGGGTATCAGCTTCAGAACAGATGGGGAGTCTCCGAGAAGAGCGGCAGCCATCAAGGGAAGCGCTGCATTTTTTGACCCACTGATTGGAATCGTACCTTTAAGTGGTGTGGGTCCTTCAATAATAAATTTATCCACGGGGTTCTATTTCTAAAAGAGATTGATTTTTTTCAACGTTATCATTTGTGCTCACATCTACCTTCACCACCACGCCGTTGGAAGGGGCCTTGAGCTCATTTTCCATCTTCATAGCTTCCAGAATGATTACCGGATCGCCCTGAGCTACTTCGTCACCTTCTTTTACCAGCAATTCAAGTATTTTACCGGGCATCGGGGCATTCAGTATACCGGCAGAACCTTCAGCCTGAGTGCTGAAGCCCATTTCTTCCAGTAGCAGATCTCTCTCATCAAGGACTTCCGTTTCCAGGAAAGTACCGTTCAGAGAAAATGAAACATTTCTGCCATCTGTCTCTATGTTATCAATTCTGTAGAGTTTGGTTCCGGTTCTGAACAAATATCTCCCATCTCCATTTCTGATCAGCTCAAATTCGACAGTTTTGCCGTTTATTTCTGCAGATGTGCGTCCGTTGTTTAAGGATACGTCGTAGGACTCATCGCCTATGGTACACTTATATTGCATGATGTTCGATACTTCTTAATCCAAGTTTGGTGGCTTTGAAGCGGAACTGATCCAGCTGATCGGAATCGTAAAACGCAGAAGGAACCCGGCTGTATCCTTGGTTGTCATCAAAAACTTCAATGTAGCCGTGATTAATCAGTTTGATCAGGTCATCACGGATAGCCCCGGAATTGAGTCCCGTTTCTGACTGTATCAAAGAAAAATCTTCAGGGAAAATTAGGACCCGCAGAATAGATAATTCGGATGGGGTCAGTTTTGTTTTTCGCATAAAGAAGAAAGATAGAGGCTTGGGAAGTGAATGACAAGAATGCCGGTTCGCTACTGGCAGATTCATGGATTGACTAACAGGGTATAAATCAAATAAATCAATTGATCCGAATATCCCCGTAAGTGATGACGTTTTCATTTACATCGGTGATGACAATCCTGTAAAGTCCCTGCGGGTTTTCCGGAAACTCAGAAATCAGATTAGGTTCCAGGGTCGTAATTCCGATTCCCGGCGGAAGCGGATTTCGGATATCCTCATCTATCAGACGGACATTTCCGGACTGATAGAATACAAAAACACGCAAACCGGATACGGACTCGACTCCGGTAATGATATGATTGATCCGAACAAGTTGATTGGTGAGTACAGGATTGGGATAAGCCGGATCCACCTCAATGACACCCTGAAAAAACGGTGATATTCTCCAGTCATCGGGGTCCCTGTTGATCACATTGCCGCTGTCGTCCGTTTCTGTGATTCCTTCCGGCGTACTGAAAGCTTCCTGCTCAAATTGCCTTTGATCACTCGACCGATTACACCCCGTAAGCATGGTTATGCTGAGCAGAAAAAGAAGTGTCAGAAGATTTAACGGACGTTGTTGAATCATAACCATTGCGTTGGGTTTATAAACTGTCTGCTTATGTGACTCTCTTATCGAATTCATAACAGAATCCGGTTCTTAAAGCTTAAAAAAATGTCGTAATTTTTACGTAGTAAGAATAATAAAATTAACCCTGGCAAATGATACAGGTTTACGGAATTAAAAACTGTAATAAAGTACGGGACACGTTTTCCTGGCTTGAAGAGAACGACATTGAGTACGAATTTATTGACCTAAAAAAAGAACCGCTGAAGAGGGATGAGCTCCAGTCGCTGGCCAATCAGATCGGGCTGGATGTTCTTATAAACAAACGCGGCATGAAATGGCGTCAGCTTGGCCTGAAGGATAAAGATCTATCCGATAAGGAACTTTTTGATGTACTTCTGGAAAATCAAACGATGATCAAACGGCCTGTTTTGGTAAGAGATCAGGCGATACTGGTAGGATATGATGAAGATTCTTTTGAGGCATTTGTTCAGTAAAAAGCTCGGTTATGTTCTGCTCCTGCTGATGCATCTGCCGGCCATAGAAGTTTCGGCTCAGTCACTTCTCACGTACGAACGTGACATGCCGCCTACCATGGAAATGATGCTGAACGCCAGAGAGGTTTTTGAGTATGAGGTTAAATACGGCTTTCTGACACTGGGCTGGGTAGACGTTGAACTGTTGCCGGATACAACCTGGAATGGGGACAAAGCCTATCATCTTCGAACACGTGTCCGTTCAAACAACCGTATACCGTTTGTGGGTACGAAAATTGTGGATTATCAAAACCTGTTTCAGTACAACGACAGATGGCCCTACAGTTTTGTGTTCTGGAGAGATGATGTTCACGAAGAAGAGTTCAACCGGGTACGTATTGAATTTGACCGCGAGGCAGACAAAGTCCGTTTTTTTGAAAGGGGAGAACCTACCGACACGCTAGACCTGCAGGAACCTGCGAGCGGCGGCGACATTATTTTCTTCTACTCCAGGCTTTTTGCAGGTGTGCCGCGAGCCTATATGCTGCCCGTTTACACTGAAGGAGAAATGGGAATGGTGACTGCAATGAGCCAGACAGAGACGAGGGTCAGGAAGTACGATGCATTTGAGGAGCCCATTCCTACCTATTACAGCGAAGGGAGGGCAGACCTTGACGGACCTTTTGGGTTTAACGGCAATTTTAAATCGTGGTTTTCCGCCGACGATCTTCGAATACCTGTAGAAGCGCATGTAAAGATAATATTCGGCAATGTAAAAGTGAGACTGATATCCTATGAGCGACACGCAGAATAAACGCGTAACTGTCCATTTCAAGAAGCTGGAGCACGGAAAGGATCTTGACCTGCCGGGATATGAGAGCACCGAGGCAGCGGGCATGGACATTCGTGCAGCCCTCGGCGAACCCGTTGAGCTGAAACCCGGTGAGCGAATGCTGATTCCAACCGGACTACAGATGGCTCTGCCGCATGGTTATGAGGCGCAGATACGTCCCCGAAGCGGTTTGGCTTACAAACATGGAATAACCATGCTCAATACACCCGGAACTATCGATTCAGACTATCGGGGTGAGGTAAAGGTACTGGCCATTAATCACGGTTCCGAACCCTTTGTGATCAATCACGGCGACCGTATTGCGCAAATGGTGATCTCGCCGGTACTACAAGCAGGTATCGAGGAAACCGATGTTCTCCCGGGAACGGAAAGGGGCGAGAGAGGCTTTGGCAGTACCGGGGTCGATTAGTGAGGAGTGAAAAGGCAAAAGTGAAAAGGCAGAAGGCAGAAGGCAGAAGTGAAAAGGTAAAAAACTGAGTTACATCTAGTTCACTTTCCAATCCAAAATTCACTCACTACTCACTACTCATTACTCACTTCCAACAACTCTCCACAAATAACTCAACACTCAAAACTCATAACTCAAAACTAAACCTTGTCCTTCACCCTTAGACCATATCTTGACCTTGTACGCAATAACGCCGATTACAGAAGGCTTTGGCTGGCACAGATTATTGCAAATTTTGGGGATTGGTTCGGGCTTTTGGCAATTTATGCACTGATTCAGGATTACAGCGGATCCGAACTTTTATTGGGGCTGATCATCGTAGTAAAAATGCTGAGCCTGGCTTCATTTTCACCCATTGCCGGCTATATAACGGATCGGTTTAACCGCAGAAAATTGATGATCTGGTGCGACATTGCCAGGGGCGTGATTGTGCTTGGGTTTATCCTGATTTCCTCAGCTGAAATGCTCTGGCTCGCCTATGTGCTGATAGCCGCACAAATGTCGTTTGCCGCAATATTTGAGCCCGCAAAAACCTCATCCATCCCCAATGTTACCACTTCCGAGGAGCTGGTGATTGCAAATATTCTCTCAGCAGCTTCGTGGAGCATTATCTTCACGACAGGCATGGCACTGGGCGGTTTTGCAACAGCCTGGCTGGGTACGGATGTTGTGTTTATAATCAACGGTTTCACGTATCTGATTTCGACCATTATTATTTATCGTGCATCTATTCCTCAAACTGTAATGTCGAAACGGGAATTGTATCGAACCCGGAATCCGCTCACAGGCATACGGGAAGGAATAGAATACATATTCAGCAACAAGCATGTACTCCGGCCCACACTTGCAAAAGGGCTGTTTACAATGTGTCTTGGAGCGCTCGTCTATCTGCTCATCATTGTATCTGAAGAAGTACTGATGATGGGTAGCATTGGCCTGGGTATTCTCTATGCAGCAAGGGGAGTGGGCACCGGAATCGGTCCGGTCGTGGGACGACGTATTTTCAAGAGCGAAAGTCTCTGGGTAAAGGGTATGGGTATATTTATGATTTGCGGGGGCCTGATGTATAGCGTTGTAAGCTTCGTGGAAAGCGTGGTCATCATGAGCTTGTTTGTGATGCTGGCTCATATGGCATCCGGATCCAATTGGGTGATGAGCACGGTATTGCTGCAACGCCGGGCACCGGATACGTACCGCGGCCGGGTATTCAGCCTGGAATGGCTCTTGTTTACACTTGCCCAGTCGGTATCGGTGACAATTGCCGCCCTGATCCTTGAATTTGAACTCTTAACCATTCGTGAGACAATGGGTATTTTTTCCGTGTTGCTGGTTCTTGCCGGCATTGCCTGGCTGACCCTTGTGGCTCCGGCAGAGGAGAGATACACTCTATCAGAAAAAGAGATGGCGGTAAGCGGTCAGGCCTAAGTTTTAGCTGTGATTTGTCTGTCGGCATTGAAGATTAGAATCTCAGGTTCGGGCAGATTGAGCATGGATAAAAGAATAACTGAATTGAGACGTTAACACCGGCATCAAAAATGGCAGAAGCGGGTTCGATGGCCCCGAAATTTATGGTATCTTTGCACTTGATTTCGTACAGCAAAACATGTTGAATTTTCATCTATGATCTGGGAAAACAGCAGCTTTTTATGGCTATTACTATTGATTCCGCTTATTGGAGCAGCTTACTGGTGGTGGAAGAACCGTCAGATTTCCAGACGAAGGGAGCAATTTGATGATCGCCTGGTAGATCAGCTCAGGCAAAATTACTGGAAGACGGGTGACAAAGTCCGGCTGATTAGTTTTATGCTGGCGGCTCTGTTTTTCATTATTGCACTCGCGGGTCCCAAGATCGGTACGGAAGTACGTGAGGTACAGCGCACCGGACTCAACCTGATGGTGGCCCTTGATCTTTCCAGGAGCATGAATGTACAGGATGTCCCTCCCAGCCGCCTGGATAAGGCAAAGTTTGAGATCAACAGGCTGGTGAACCGACTGAGCGGTGACCGGATTGGTCTTCTGGTATTTACGGATGAGGCCTTTAACCAGGCTCCACTGACGACGGACTATTCCGCCATGAGGCTCTTTCTTGATATTGCCAATACGGACCAAATGCCATATGGCGGCACCAATTTTACGGCTGCACTAAGCCGGGCATCCGAAGCTTTTGATTCCATGGAACGGCATCAGGGTGCAGCAAACGTACTGGTACTGGTAGCCGATGGGGAGCATCATGGTCCATCCTACGAGGAAGAACTGAACCTGCTTACGGAAAAGGGAATCATTGTTTTTACGGTAGGAATCGGGACGCGCGAAGGAGGTCTGATCCCGGTGACGGACGAATCAGGGCGGATTGTGTCCTATCACAGGGACGAGAGTGGTAATACTGTTACCTCGACGTTGGATCCCCAAACCCTCCAGGATATTGCACGAACGGGAGGAGGAGAGTATTATGAACTGAATTCCGGCAGTGACACCATCGAACCTTTTTTTGCACGACTTGACGAACTGGAGCGCGGTGAATTTTCTTCCCAGGAATACGCCGATTATGAGAACAGATACCAAATTTTACTTTTAACCGGACTCGGGTTTTTTATGGTCGCCCTCTTTTTCCCGGAATCCATTAAAAAAAGGGAATCCTGGAAACGAAGATTTGGAAAGGATAAGACAGACGCAGCAGCATGATTAAACTATTTGTGACAGATTTGGATGGGTGTATCTCGCATCCCTTTAAAACGCCTGACTGGCCGGCGATCAATGCCATCAGAGAGCTGAACCTGAAGAGCAAGGATGATACCGGAGCCATTCCGCGGCTGACACTTTGTACGGGCCGCCCTTTTCCCTATGCGGAAGCCGTTGCACAGTGGCTCGATATTCGTCTCCCTTTCATTTTCGAAAGTGCAGGTCTATATCACTGGGAGGGAAACAAGATTGAAACGGCGGTTCCGGATGACAGCGGTTCTCTGGATATGATTCGTGAAATGCGGGACTGGCTTAAGAACAGTGTCTTGCCGGATTATCAGGGTGCCATTATTGAGTTTACCAAAATGATGGATGCGGGTGTTGTCTGCATGGATCCTGAAATTATTGACCAGATTCATAATCGGGTTCTGGAAAAAGTAGAAGAAATGGACCCGAAGCCTGAGGTTCACGCTACAGACATATCCGTCAATATCCTGCTGCCCGGTAATGATAAGCTTCAGGGACTGAAACTATTGAGTGAGTCCCTGGAAATCGGGCTGGATGAGATGGCCTATATCGGGGATTCCAGCGGAGACGTTCCCGCATTGAAGCAGGTTCGCATGGCGTTTGCTCCAAAAAATGCCCGCCAGATAGCAAAAGATCATGCTGAAGTTATCGACAAAGAAGCAACCGAAGCCGTTCTGGAAGCTTATGAGAGGATTATCAGGTTTAATAGGGAGTCGTGAGTATTGAGTAGTGAGACGTCAGACGTCAGACGTCAGATGTCAAAAACTTGCCACGAATGAAGTTTAGAGGCCAGACGGGTAAAAATATCAAATCACAAATAGCAAATTCCAAACAACAGGCATTAACAGTACTTCAGGCACTCTTTCTTCTCAATACTCAATACTCACTACTCACTACTCAATACTCAATACTCAAATCCCAGAAACCTTCCACATCCCCGAAATTCCTGGGTTTGTTCATTACTCAGAACCAGGGTCACTTCATGCGTGAACAGGAATCCGCTCATGGAATCCCGGCACCAGGCTTTTTCGGCCGTAAGGGTTAGATTTGTATTCTTATGGCGTACAGTCCATACAAAGAGTTCTTCCCCTGCTCTTT
>JAWVZW010000025.1:0-12038 GCA_033721975.1 Balneolaceae bacterium | reverse complement strand
CTTCAGTAAAAAAAATGGTTCAGACATATGCTGATAAGCTTATGCCTGAAGATCATCCCGGTGATTTTAATCAGGGTATGATGGAGCTCGGGGCAACTGTATGTACTCCCACAAGCCCCGATTGTCTCGCTTGTCCGGTCTCCGCTGCTTGTGTCGCCAACAAGACCTCCAAAACTGATGTTATTCCCTACAAATCCAAGACTAAGAAGATCCCTCACCATCACATCGGTGTCGGGTTGATTGTAAGTGAATCAGGCAAGCTTCTAATTGCACTCAGGCCGGAAGATGCCATGCTTGGCGGTCTTTGGGAATTTCCGGGGGGCAAGAATGAGAAAGGTGAGTCACTGGATGAAACTGTATCTCGTGAGCTTCGGGAAGAACTGGGAATCGAAGTTGAGGTGCATGAAAAACATATGAAGCTCAAGCATGCCTATTCTCATTTTAAAATTACACTCCATGCCTACTGGTGTACGATTGCTTCCGGCAACCCTGAACCCAAATCCAGTGATAAGATTAAATGGGTCAGCCTTACTGAGATTAATCAGTATCCCTTCCCAAAAGCCAATAAGGTACTTGTTGAGTCATTCAGTGAGTTAACGGAGGAGAATTTGAAGAACTTCCATTCAAGATGAAACCACCATCTGTACGCCTCAGGAAGCGATCCGACTCTTCTCTCAGAAAGCTCAAACCGTATCTTGATGAGATCAATGACGAGGTAGAACAGGCCGGGTACATTTCTTCCGATCCGGTACAGTTCATGCACATGTTTTCAGAAAAAAAAGACCGGGAAATAGCGGGTTTCCTGGCTGCTACGATGGCCTGGGGCCGCCGCGATATTGTAGTATCAAAAGTAGATGAGCTGCTTGAAAGGATGGATTACTCTCCGTTTGAATTTGTAAGCAACTACCGGCAATCCGACTACAGCAACTTTGATGGCTTTAAACACAGAACACTGAAGCCGGTCGATATTCATGGTATCCTGCTTGCTTTGAAAACTGTCTATCACACATACAGCGACTTTGAAGCTTTCTGGGAAATGTGTTACAGCAAAGGAATCAATCAGCAAAGGCCCTTTCTTGCTGTTTTCCATGAAGAGTTTTTGCAAAGAAGCAGTGATCTTGCCAAACGTACAGAAAAGCATGTATCCAATCCGGAAAAAGGAAGCCCGGGCAAACGGCTTTACATGTACCTGAGATGGACTATCAGAAAAAACAGCCCCGTTGATACCGGAATCTGGTCTTTCATGAAACCATCTGAACTGCTGATCCCTTTTGACGTGCATGTTGCCAGACAGGCCCGACGCTATGGATTGCTCTCAAGGCGTTCCAACGACTGGAAGGCCGTAAATGAATTGACCGACACCCTTAAAAAACTGGATCCCAGTGATCCGGCCAGGTATGATTACGCTCTATTCGGCATCGGCGCCCTCGGACATCGTCTCCCGGTGAATTTTATTCTAAATAAAGTGTGAACCTGGAATCATACTCCAGAAACTTCTCCAAGCCTCAAAACGGCGCAGGAACCCATGCTGTTCCGGGAAAAATGCCGACCCAATAGAGTATCACAATCAGGAGTGTACCCAATACAATGGCAAATGCGGGCGGATCTAGGTGTGTATCGCCATGTGAATAGAACAGCCGCTGTGTGAGCTCACCCAGCAGAGCGGCCAGTATCCCGGATATCCCCCCTATTATGAGTACAAATGTCAGCGAGAATTCTTCCAGTGATCCGCCTGATGCTGCAAGAACGGATGTGCTGCCAATCAGAGCGATGTGGTGAGTGACGGGAAACTTTTGAACTCCAAGGTTCAAAAAAAACAAGGATGCAGCACTTATTCCAAACGGTAAAAACGCACTTCCGGTCTGATAGGTAATAAATGCAGCCAGAATACCAACAATGAAGCCGAGCATGGATACATCACCCCATTTATACTGGTGACCCAGCCAGGGTTCAACGAGCAGACGCTCCGTATTGTCTTCTCTTTTTTCCAGGCTTTCAAACGGTTTCATATTCAGAAATCCTTTCGGAGCTTTTCCAATCAAAGGATATCCCAGGAAAAGTCGATGGGCGAATGCGGAAAGTATTACGGCAATGGCAATCGGATCCCATGGTAGCGAGAATGTGACGGAAAGAGTGGTTATCCAGAAACCCAGAATTCCAAACAAGCCGGCCACGAAAAGAACATCAGGCTTGGGTCCGAACGCATATCCTATATTTTTCGACTCGTGATACGGGAAGCCTGTATTCATGTAGCCCTTTTTCGCAGCATATGCTGATGCTGCAGCACCGGCCGCAAAACTGATATGCGGACCAAATACGGGCCCAAAAGCAATTTGAGCTGTGATATTGGCAGAATTCAGCATCTCCGGATCAAATCCTGCAATTCCGGATAAATCTCCGCTCAATATCTTCACTCCTTCACCCAGAATCACCATAAATCCTGTAAATATAAAAGCCGGAAGCGCTCCGATTGCTGCCCCGAAAGCACCACCTGCAAAAGCAGCCAGCATCATCCCAATCCACCATAAATCGCCGAATTCAGCCATCAGACACCCTGTTTTTTAATTGTTTATGAACGATTAAACATAGATTTACACACGATTTTTTGCTTAATCCTTAAATAGCAACTCTTTAGAGAGCCCGTAAATGTTACTAAAAGATTGGATCTTTCTAAAAATTTGATAAAAACAAAAAAACCTGCCAATTTAGCCTCTCAAATTGTCTAATTACCCTGTTTAAAACGATAGTGATCAGCTTTTCTAAAATTATTCGCTGATCCTCATTTGCTCTAAAACCCATAATAACGGTTCTCATACCCGGCTTTCGGCGTACTATTTTTGTCCGGAGGTACTATAACCCTATTGGTGGCTCTCATGAATAAAGCAAGAGTTCTCATCGTGGAAGATGAAATGATTCAATCCATGGTTCTTGAAAGCATGATAACCGAGTTTGGCTATCAGGTAGTCGGCAAAGCCCGTACAGGCCGCGAAGCTATTGATTTGGCTCTGGAATTGGAACCAGACATTATCACCATGGATATTTCCCTGAATGATGATATCGATGGCATTACTGCGGCTCAGCAGATTCAGGATGTTTCCCAGATTCCGGTCATCTATATAACCGGCAATACGGATCGTTACAATTATCAGCGTGCGATCAAAACCTATTATATTGATATCCTTTCCAAGCCAATCAATAAGAAAAATCTTCAGCAAACATTCATCAAAGCTGTAAATCCGGATAGTGTGACCGACTAAGCGTCGTAAATCGTATCGTCGCTGCCTTATTGAAGTATTTATTTTAATGAGATCCCTATTTGGGTATTGCAGGTTCTGAAAGAATCCCCAAAATGAAAATTGACCTGCATCTCTTTGGCTGATACCTTTGCATATCTTTGTATCGGCAGAATTTCAATCCATATAGTATCCATAACATCTCACAATTGCTCTGATGTCTATCCATTCGCATGTCCGTATCATCTGCTTGTTCCTCATTCTTATCATTCCGGAATTTCTTAATGCCCAAACCCGTATCGAGCTCGATTCCATACGGGTTACTGCATCCAGAATTTCTTCAACTGTATCAGAAAGCGGAAAAAACGTCTCCGTTATTACCCAAACCGATATACGCAATCTTCCGGTAACTTCAGTGGATGAGCTCTTTCGTTCTCTTCCCGGGCTGAATTTAAATTCCCGGCAAGGTTTCGGAATTCAGACTGATGTCGGTATTCGGGGATCTACTTTTTCACAGGTTCTGTTCATGCTGGATAATGTACCTCTGAATGATCCGCTCACCGCTCATTTCAATACAAATATTCCGGTATCTCTTTCTGAAATCGGACAGATAGAGGTGATACATGGACCTTCAAGTGCTTCTTATGGTGCTGATGCGGTTGGAGGTGTCATACATATAAAGACGAAAACCTATATGGAGCGGGAGGTAAAGCGAAGCGACAGACTCGTTAGCTATGCAGTCGCAGATTTGTCGGGCGGACAAAATAATCTCCTTGGAGCGGAGGGTGCAATTGAACTCCAGGGAACCCGCTGGAGAATGAGTGCTTCGGTCCGTTCCATTGAGTCGGATGGGGAAAAACTGCCCAACCCCGGTTTTGATGCGGGCGTTTCTGATGATGAGTTTTACCGAAACTTTTTCACGCTTCGCAATTCTTCAGTATCACTTACCTACGTACCGTCTGATAATTGGTCTTTCTATGTAAGAGGTGGATTGGATTACAGGGATTTCAGTGCACGTTATTTCTATACGCGAAGTGAATTCGATGAGTCTATAGAAGAGATTACAAGCCGATGGATTCTCTCCTCAATTACAAGAGATACGGGCAAAAACAGAAGCGAGATTAACATCTCCTACCGTACCGTGGATGACATTTTTGATTTTAACTCACGGATTGGAATTTCACCGAATGAGCATACTACCGACCGATTTTTTGTCAATTTTTCGCATCAAATCCGGAACAATCCGGATCAGACATTCTGGGGACAAGAACGCCTGATGGCAGGAGCACAGATCTCGAACCGATCGATAATCAGCACAGATCGCGGAACTCATGATGAACTGTTGACCGGATTCTATCTGATTTCACAGTTCAGTCCTGCAGAAAGACTTCATGCCACGGCAAGTGCCCGATTGCAGTTTGACAGCCGGGGAAACAGAGATTTACTGCCCCAGCTAAGCGCTTCCTATTCTTTTGATAATGTAACTCTGCGAACTTCAGCCGGCAAAGCCATTCGGATAGGTGATTTTACGGAACGCTACATTTCATCCCTCATACCCGATCTTACTCCGGGTAGAAATATCGGCAATCCGGACTTGCTTCCCGAAAGGTCGGTCACCGTGGATGCAGGAGCAGACTGGGATCCAACAAACAGAACACGACTGTCCATCACAGGCTTTCATCGGATCTCCAATGATCTGATTGACTATGTGCTTACCAATTCCAATGAGATCCCCAATGCGGATAATTTACAGCCCAATGAAGAGTATTTCTATACACGTAATATTGCCAATGCAAAAACAACAGGTGTAGAGTTGCTCATTTCCAACCGACAACGATTCGGCCGGAATGTCACGGGAAGCGCTGAAACAGCTTACACATATCTGTATACCTCAGCAGAAACTGGAGAAGTATCCAAGTACATCTCTAACCACCCATCCCACCGGCTTTCCTTAAATCTTGGCATTGAAGCAAGCAGGGTCTCGATCACTTCTCAGTCATCCTTCAGGGTGAGGTCCCGTGAAACGGCTGAAGCAATATCTGCAAGAGTGCCCCGGGAAACTTTTGTATCAAACCTGAATGTGGAATACCGTTTTCGTCCGGAAATAGCTCTCTACACCAAAATTTTGAATATCACTGATACCCGATATCAGGAGATTCTCGGGCCTCCAATGCCCGGACGCTGGGCACTATTTGGCCTTCGGCTTTCTCTATCCTGATTCATTTCACAGATATTGGCTACATTCTTCAGAATGAATGAACCGTTAACGAATCCGTTCTCTTATGAAGCTTTTTCGAACAGTTTTTTCCGTTTTATCCTTGTTTGTCATCTTCCTGTTCTCAGGAATTGACAACCTGATTGCTCAGACTCTCTATTATCCGCCTGCAGGTGATGGCTGGGAAGTTCGAAATGCAGCGGATTTAGGCCTGAATGATGAATTGATCCGTGAGGCTGTTCAGATTGCGATGGATAATGAAAACAGTGTTGACCGCGATCTGCGGATTGCTATACTGGAAGCTTTCAGCCGGGAGCCTTATCACGGTTTAGCCGGGCCTGTTAAGGAACGGGGCGGACCGGCGGGACTGATCATTAAAGACGGATTTATTGTGGCATCATGGGGTGATCCTGAACGGGTTGATATGACATTCAGTGTCACAAAAAGTTATCTGTCAACGGTAGCCGGCCTGGCATGGGATCATGGGTTGATCCCGGATCTTCATGAACCAGTTCGGAATTATGTCTGGGACGGCACATATGACGGTGAACATAATTCATCCATCACCTGGCATCACCTGCTCAATCAGTCCTCCGACTGGTACGGATCGCTCTTTGGAATTTATGACTGGGCGGATCGGCCCCCGCGCGGCGGAACGATTGATTCATGGCGAATGCGTGAACTCCGTGAACCGGGCACTCATTTCAAATACAATGATGTACGCGTAAACCTACTCGCATACTCACTGCTGCATGTAGTTCGGGAGCCGCTGCCGATGATGTTAAAACGAGAGATCATGGATCCAATCGGGGCAGGAACGACCTGGAGATGGTTCGGTTATGATCAGTCAAAAGTTCTGATTGACGGAATCCAGATGCAGTCCGTTAGCGGTGGCGGTCATCACGGTGGCGGGATGTTTATCAATACGTATGATCAGGCAAGATTCGGTCTTCTGTTTGCCAGAAAAGGAAACTGGAACGGCAATCAGCTTTTATCTGAGGAATGGATTGAAATGGCGAAAATGCCGTCAGAACCCAATCCATCCTATGGCTACATGTGGTGGACTCTCAAAGGGAATACCCAATGGGACGGTGTTCCGGATCATGTCTATTATGCAGCCGGATTTGGAGGCAATTACATTATTGTAGATGAAGAAAGCGACTTGGTAATTGTCACCAGATGGCTGGACAACGGTGTGCTGGAAGAGTTTGCCGGTACTATCTTCAGAGCCCTATCTGAATGAATATTATATCTAGATGAAAGCGTTGATAAAGATTGGGCTTGACTGTTTGTAGAGGTATCGACTTGCGGGATGAGCTTTATTTGCAAGCAACTCCTGCTAACTTAAGAGAACCTTGCAACTCTGACAATTTTATTTTGCAATGTATAAGTAATGTTAGTCTATATACATGAATTTATAGTTTAAAGTATTTTGATAGCCAATTAATCATTATCTCATTTCAGCCTTAATTATCAGTTTTAAGCGAACCCGGCAAATAAATTTACCCTTTGATTTTAACTAAATTAGTTTAATTTTCTATAAACTAACTTAATTGGTTAACTACAAAGAGTTAAATCTGAGGGAGTATCATGGACAGGTATATTGCCATAATCGGAGATATTGAAGCATCCAAGGAGCTGGATAAAAGCACCCGTGCCCAAACACAGGAAGTATTGGATCGTCTGTTTAAAGAAAAAGTAACCAAGGATGAAGGGGTGGTTTCCCCCTACACGCTCACACTGGGTGACGAATTTCAGGCTCTTTATGATCGAGCCGATTACCTGTTCCATCATATATGGACAGTGGCTGCAGCGATTTACCCTGTCATGGTTCGCTGGTCCATCGGATCGGGTGATATTGATACGAAAATTAACAGAGAGCGTTCTGTTGGAATGGACGGTCCGGCCTTTCATAAAGCCAGAAACGGCATGGAGCAGTTAAAAAAAGAGCAGCAGCTTTTCAGAATTGAGACGGGTGACGAACTTTACGATTCTATCGCCAACAGCTCCCTCAAATTGTTAACAGCCAGCATTCGAAGCTGGAAGAAAAATCGAATGATCATCCTTGAGCGTCTTTATTCTGGTGCCGAGGTCAAACAAATTGCATCTGAACTGGATGTTTCGGACGTAGCGGTATATAAAAATATACATGCCGGTAATCTATCAGCAATAATGGAATACACAGAGGGGCTCACCAAGCTGCTGAACAGGTAACATGACACTATGAACTATATTCTGTTTTTTTCAGTGATGAACATGATCCTGATTTCAAGGTTGCTCATCACATTTCATGATGATGGAATGACGGATCTGCGCAACCTCATTATTATGGGGATCATCCCCTTGCCGGTACTTCTGTTCTTTGAAGTAAATCTGGGATTTGTGCTGCTATTGATTTATCTCGCGCTTTCACCATGGCTTACAAGTTTAACGGAACGCGATACCGAGCAGCTCAACAGAAACCGTTTTGTGCTTCTGCTCATCCATATCGCAATTATTGCTGTTCTTACGAGCAGACTTTATAACCTGTCACCCGCCACCTGGATCGGAGAATTTGAGTCCTATCTAGTAAGAATGTTTACACCTGAACAGACGGATACAGGCCTCGAGGCGAATTGGCTTGGCATTCAATCCATCCTGTTCGGTTTTTTAATCATTTTGAATGAAGTAAACATCATGGTAAGGCTGATCCTCGACAAACTTGGGCTATCCCCGCTGGGTGAAAAAAGCCAGGTGATCAGCGCTAAGGAGTATCGAACAGGAAGAGTCATTGGTTTTCTTGAACGAATCTTCGTGTTTCTGTTCATTCTTCTTCAGCAATATGCAGCTGTAGGTTTTATTCTGGCTGCCAAGGGAATTGTACGCTATCCGGACTTTGGCAACCGCACTTTCGCAGAGTACATTCTCATCGGAACCTTATTATCCGCTCTGTTTGCTACACTTTTTGCATTCTTGATCAGCATGTTTTCAGTTATGCAGTGAGGTTGTTATTCGGAGACCGGAAAATGCCTCTTGAATTTTTTTTAGCTTAATTCTTGTTATTACTGTCAGTCCACAATCCAAAATCTAAATAACTAACAATGAAAATTTTAAAAACGTCTCTAATCATATTTACAGTGATCCTGACTGCCTGTTCACAGTCTGAACCCATGAATCAGGATTCATCCATGGTTACAGGAGAGGAGATTACTTATACCGCAGGTGACGTTAGCATGAACGGCTACATCGCCTATGACGAAAATGATCAGGGTGTCCGTCCGGGAATTCTGGTTGTTCATGAATGGTGGGGACACAATGAACATGCCCGCAACAGTGCTGAAAAACTGGCTGAGATGGGATACGTTGCCCTTGCCGTTGATATGTATGGTGAAGGAAGAGTAGCCGATCACCCGGAAGATGCAATGGAATTTGCGGGAAGCGTTATGGGAAATTTTGAGACTGCTCAAGCCCGTTTTAATGCTGCACTGGAAACACTTAAGGATCACCCGATGGTTGATGCCGGAAAAACCGGTGCTATTGGTTACTGTTTTGGCGGGACGGTTGTATTAGCCATGGCCAATGCGGGAGCAGATCTGGATGCTGTTGTTTCCTTTCACGGTGGCCTGCAGCTTCCGGTTATGCCGGAATCTGACATGGATACGCGCATACTGATACTCAATGGTGCTGACGATCCCATGGTAACAGCCGAACAGGTAGAAGCACTCACTGGTGCACTTGAAGACGTGAATGCAGATTTTCAGTTTATAAACTATGAAGGAGCTACGCATTCATTTACCAACCCTGCCGCCGATTCATTAGGTGCAGAGTTTGAATTGCCTGTGGCTTACAATGCAGAGGCTGACTCCCTTTCCTGGAGTGAAATGGAAGAGTTTTTCCAGCAAACCTTCAACTAATCATTGATTCTCATCTTACTCTAAATTTATATACGGACCTGCACATACTGTTGCAGGTCCGTATTTCCTTGTGATCAACTTAAAGGAAGGCAGTCTATCTGTTTTTTCAGGCTCAAATCTATTGCAATCCACAATAATTACCTGTATCTTTTTCGACTTTCCAATTTTGCATTAAACGAACTGAATTATCGTGAATACGATCAGCAACAAAACATACAACGCAACACCTTCCACTGTTGAGAAAGAGTGGGTTATTGTAGATGCTGAAGATCAGCCTCTCGGCCGACTGAGCACACGTGTTGCAACCATTTTACGCGGAAAGAACAAACCCGAATTTACACCGCACATGGATACCGGTGACAATGTGATTGTCATCAATGCGGAAAAAGTAAAGCTGACGGGTAAAAAACTTACAGGAAAGCAATATTTCCGTCACACCGGCTACATCGGAAGCGAGACTTTTACTTCTGCCAAAGATTTGATGGAGAAAGACCCAACAGCACTGGTTACTATCGCTGTTAAAGGCATGCTGCCGAAAAATAAGCTGGGTCGTCAGCTCATGAGAAATCTACGCGTTTATGCCGGACCTGTTCATCCGCATGCAGCACAACAACCTGAAATTAAAGAGAATTAATTGCCCGACATGGCCAAAGCAAACTATATCGGAAGAAGAAAAACCTCTACTGCCCGTCTTTATATTTCTGAAGGCAAAGGTGACTTTATCGTTAATGGCAAGCCCATTGATGACTATTTCAAAACCAAGGCTCGCCTGAACGTTGCCCGACTTCCACTTGATGTTACAGAAATGGAAGGCAACTATGATATTAAAGTTACGGTTCGTGGCGGCGGTATTACAGGTCAGGCCGGAGCGATCTCTCTAGCACTGGCTCGTGCACTTGACGATCTGAATGAAGACGTACACGGCGTGCTGAAAGAGAAAGGACTTCTTACCCGTGATGACAGAATGGTTGAACGTAAAAAATACGGTCAACCCAAAGCGAGAAAGAGATTCCAGTTCTCCAAACGATAAGTCAAGGGTCTCTCAAGGTTATTACTGGAATATGCGAAAGCAGACAATTCTGCGCCGTGCTTCCAGAACAACCATTCAAAAGTTTTATTTAATCACACATACACAGCGACTTCATGCCGGGTGTCCCTTCCATTCTTAAGAAGGGATTGGCAATTGAAGAGTGACCTGTGTAGAGGACAAACTCAAACATACATACTCATATGCCTAAAGCAGCTTCAGTAGAAGAACTACTAAAATCCGGAGCCCACTTCGGACACCTCACCAGACGATGGAATCCCAAGATGAAAGAATTCATCTTCATGCAAAGAAACGGGATTCACATTATTGACCTCAAAAAATCTCACGGATACCTGCAGGAAGCCCTCGATGAAGTGGCTAAACTGGCCAGAGCCGGTAAAACAATTTTGTTTGTAGGTACCAAAAAGCAAGCCCAGGATATTATCCGTACCGAGGCTATCCGATGCGGAATGCCGTTTGTTACCCACCGCTGGCTTGGCGGTATGCTCACCAACTTTTCCACCGTGCGAAAAAGCATTTCCAGGATGGAAGAGATTGAGCGGATGAAAACAGATGGTACGTTTGAAGAGCTGACCAAAAAAGAAGGTCTCATGCTTGAGCGAGAGCGTGAAAAACTGGAACAGACTCTCGGCGGTATTGCCAACATGACCCGTATTCCCGGCGCCATTTTTGTAGTTGATACCATTAAGGAGCATATAGCCATTAATGAAGCCGTTAAACTGAATATTCCCATCATCGGAATGGTCGACACCAACAGTGATCCGGATATCCCGGACCACATCATCCCGGCCAATGATGACTCTGCGCGAACCATCCAGCTCGTAACCTCATTGATTGCTGATGCAATTATCGAAGGTAATGCAGAAAGAGAAGCCATGAAGGAAGAAGAACTGATGGAAGAGGCCGCAGCCGCCGGCAGAAAAGAGTCTGACGATGACTCCGGACAGAAATCAGCCGCTGCCAAGCCTAAAAGAAGAAAGCGACGTCGCAAAACAAGCGACTCTGATTCATCAAGCGACTCAGATTCTTCTGAAGGTGATGATGATTCTGATGATAGTTCAGATGATGAATAAACGGAAAACCTTGAATCACATAATCTTTTTTGAAAACAATGAGTATTAGTGCAAAAGATGTAATGAAACTCCGTGAAGCCACGGGAGCTGGCATGATGGACTGTAAAAAAGCTCTCACAGAAGCTGACGGAGATATGGATGCAGCGATTGAAATTCTTCGCAAAAAAGGTCAGCAGGTATCCGAAAAACGTGCTGAACGCGAAGCTAATGAAGGATTGATTTTCACAAAGCTGAGCGATGACAAGAAGCGCGCATCTGCCATTGAACTGAATTGTGAAACAGATTTTGTTGCCAGAAACGAAGAGTTCCAAGAGCAGGCTCAAGCTTTTCTGGACACTGCTTTTGAAGGCAGGATCAATTCCATTGATGAACTTCTTCAAGAAGAAATCGACGGACTGACCATCGAGAAGCACCTGGAAACCATGGTTGGAAAAATTGGTGAAAAAATTGAGCTCAGCCGTGTAGTTTATGTTGAGAGCGATGGCAGCCTGATTGACTACAGCCATCCGGGCAACCAGCTCGCTGTACTTGTGGAGTTTGAAGGCGATTTGAATGATGAGCAGATTGGTAAGGATG
>JAWVZW010000024.1:0-12289 GCA_033721975.1 Balneolaceae bacterium | reverse complement strand
TTCTTAGCCACAGAGGCACGGATATTGGTTTGAATGAGTGACATGTAAGGAAGTATCCCTCTTTCTCCGAAATAGGTCACTCCTAGAGAAAAACTTTTACCCCTCCGCGACCTTTGCGCCTCCGCGGTCATCCACTCTTTCCCAGATACCCATGGTGAGTAGAATGAGCACGAGACTGGTTCCCAGTCCCCAGAGTACAACGACGGCCAGGTCGGTCCAGAAGGCGTTGGCACCAATCAGGATCAGTGGCAAAAGTCCACCCATGGTGGTTAGCGAAGTGATGAGAACCGCCCGCATCTTATTTCGATACACTTTCACCCAGCTTCTTAGTCCGTGAATTCCGGCTGCATGAACCCTCTGTTTTTCATGGATCAGCAGAATGGAGTTATTTACCACCACGCCGACTGCCAGCAGGGTTCCGGCAATGGCACCCTGATCAAAGTTGATATCATGGTACAGAGCTCCCGCCATGACTCCAATCAGGCTAAGCGGAATAGCAAGCAGAACAACCAGCGGATCGCGCCAGCTCTCCAGCAGTGCAGATACAATCATCCAGACGCTCAGTATGGTGAGCATCAATAGCAGCAGATAATTTTGCAGTTTTTCGTCCTCACCCCATGACCAGAATCCGGCACCAAACTCTATTGATGCTCCTACAGGCACCGGCACTTCTTCAAGCACCGACTCGATGTAGTTGGATGCCAGCCGCGGAGGCCCCAGAAAATCTACCGTGAGTGTACGGCTGTAGGACTGATCCTCCCGAATAATCTGTGACATTGTCTTTTCCCTGGTCAGGTCGGCAATCTCATCGATCTTGAACAGCTTCTCCCCTGAAATGCGTGCACGATCGAGGAAGTCAGATTCATATTGAGTCTGAGCCTGGTTGGTCCCTATCAGGTACATGCGTTCCCCGTTCAGTTCAACCTGTCCGCGGACGTTGGTCGGATTGATATCAAGCTGAAGCGATTCGAGTACATCGCGGCGATTCAAATCCCGCATGGAGAGCCTTTCATCATCCAGATTCAGCACATACTGAAACAGCTCACTGCGGCCCCATCCCACACTATGAATATCCACTTCCTGCACCCTTTGGTTTCGCATGAGGCGTGCGGCAATATCCTCTGCAAGAAGCAGCAGTTCATCGTACGAGAACCCATGGAGTGTAATTCTTTGACCGGATATCCCGCCGCCAAAGCCGGTGCTGTGTCCGTCGCCCAGTCCGCTCACAGATATCCCGGAATTTCCGATTTGGGTTGCCAGAAAAATGGCCTCTGAATAGAATTGATACGGCTCCGGCTCATAGAGGTATTCATCCTTCAGGTGAAACTGAAGCCGTGCCCCGGAGTATTCCGAAATGTCCGCTTCGAAATAGGTAAAAGCCTCCTGATAAGGAATGGCTTTCAGTTCAAAATCCCTCGCCATTTTGTCGATCTCTTCAATCGGCGTTCCCTGCGGAGTACGGATGCTCACATATATTCTTTCCCCATCCGAACGGCTCCAGGGTGTTCCGAAATAGGTTTCGTTGAAAAACTTGTAGGTGAGTCCTCCTACCCAGGGGTCAATGCTGTTTCGGTTATCGAAATAGGTTCTTGAGAACTCGGGCCACCAGGTATCTTCCCAGTCGGGTTCGGTAATGGTAAACAGGGGAATGCCAAAAACGGCTACAAACCCTAAATAAAAAACCCATCGCAAACGGTGCCTGATTAAAAATCCACGCATCATCACGCGGTTAAGAATGCTGTTTACTTTTTTCTTAAGCCTGCCCTCTTCTTTGACGGTTTCCGTCTTCACGAGCCAGATAAGTGCGTAGGGAATCCAGGTGAGTGCTATAAGTACTGATGAAACAAGAGTGAGTGTAAGCGCCACAGCCAGCGGAACCAGGAACAGCTGCAGCTCTTCCATGGCAAAAAAGAGCGGAATGAAGATACCCACCGTGGTTAATGTACTTCCAAACACCGGTACCAGGGTATATGGCAGCTCTTTGCGGATGTGATTCAGCCGTCCGTCCCGATTTGCCGGCAATCCGGGGTTGAGCTGCTCAAAAACAACGACGGCGTTATCAATAATCATCCCAAGAGCTACGGTGAGTCCCGCAAGCGTCAAAACGTTGAGTGTATAATCCATAAAAAAGAGGATGCTCAGACTCATGAGCAGTGAGAAGATGATGCTTCCCAAAATGACAAAAGGTGCCCGGAGCCGCCGGATAAAAAGCAGAAGAATGATGAATACGAACAGCAAACTGAATGCCGACTGGTACTGCAGATCGCCAAACTGGGCGCGCAAATCATCGGTGGAGTCACGTTCGAGCTGAATGGTAATATCAGGAGGCAGATTTGAGGCAATGCGTTCCATTTCGGTTCTCACCTGCTCTGCCAGCCCCATTGCATCCGCACCGCTTTCACGGACAAATATGAGGGTGAGCGCCGGTTTTCCATTCAGCCGCTTGATGCTCTTTACCGGATAATCCTCAATCCCAATTTCGGCAATATCTCCCAGCAGGATCTGACGGCTGCTTCCCGGAACGGTCAGCTTCATCTCTCGAATATCATCGATTGACTCATATTGCGGCGGAATGAGCATACTCATCCGGCTGCTGGTTTTTTCCACAAATCCGCTGGAACGCCAGTTGAGCCGCTCCCGGATCGTATTCATGATAGCGTTCGAATCAAAACCGTATCTTTCAAGAAGCAGCGTATTGAAACGGATGGTAAGAGCAGGATCCATGGCCCCCTGAATGTCGACATCTGCAAGACCTTGCAGGCCCAGGAGCTGAAGACGAATCTGCCGGGTCGCAAGCTGGTACAAGTCATTGGTCGGCCGCTCTCCGCTGATCGAGTAGGCCATAAACGTTTCCTGGTCCTGCAGCTCCTGTGGTATCGAACGGCTGATGCGGGGCTGCAAAATCTGTGGCGGGAACTCCTCCCGGAGTCCGTAAAGATATTCCTGAAATTCCAGAACCCGATATTCAACCGGAGTCCCCTCTTCAAAGGTAACCGTTATGCTGGATCGTCCCTCCTGAGATACCGAACGGATTTTTTCCACATTCCGCAATCGGGTTGCCACCGACTCCACCCGTCGAGTTACCTCCTGCTCCATCACCTCCGGCGAGGTGCTGCCCCAGCTGTAGCTCACCGTCACCGACGGCAGACGAAGATCGGGCGCCATCTCCACTGGGATGTTCATCCACGCCACCACGCCCACCAATGCAATGAGCATGTAGCTAAGGGAGATGAAGTATTTTCGGCGAAATATTTCGCGCATGATTTATTTGTGCATCTAAATTTACTCCCCCTTAATAAAGGGGGCTGGGGGGATGTTTATCTCAAATTTGGAATTAAATGAAAACTTATTGTTTAAAGACAAACACCCCTCTATATCTCCCCTTATTAGGGGAGACTTTCTCATCCCCCGGCTATGCTCGGGGCATGCTTTTCACTTTTCCCTTCTGCCTTTTCACTCTTCCACCTCCTCCATCACCATCTGACCCGCCATTCGCGGCCTTACATTCTGCAGGTGACTCAGGGCAAAGTGCCGGTCTACGGCAATGGTATCGCCGGGTGCGATCTGTTCATGATTGATGATGGCCCACTCGGAGGTCTGATATTCGGGGTCCACATACACCCACTCTACATGATCGTCAATCAGTTTAAACAGCAAAGTTCGTCCGCCGTCTCGCTCCAGGATGGCCGACCTCGGTACTCGTGCAATACCTTCATGCGATTCAATCTGAATGCGTCCTTCGACGGTCATACCCGGACGAAGAGCGCGATCGCTGTTGTCCACCTCTACTACCACCTGACCTGTCTTGGTCTCGGTATTAACCACCGGTGAAAGTGCCCGCACCCTTCCCTGTTTCCGGATACCCGAGGGTGTTGACAGCTCTACAGCCATGCCGCGGCTCAACCGGTTCAGCTCGGCCTCAAGCACATCGAATCGCACCAGCACTGTAGTATCGTCGATGAGACGTCCCAACTCTGAGCCTGCTCCGATGTAGGCGCCGGGAGTGATGCGTTCGGGAACAGACAGTTCACCGCTGAATGGAGCACGGATGGTTGTGTATGATAGGTCCAGTTTTGCCCGCTCGAGGGCAACTTCCGCTGCTGCAAGTCCGGTACTGATACGCACCATGCGATCGCCATTCATTTCGCCGGTTGACGATGATGAGCTTTGCCGCTGGCGGTTTTCAATATTATAAGCCACAAGAGCCGACTCATACTCATTTTGGGCCTGGAGCAGCTGAAACTGCCACTCCTCATCATCAAAGGCCAGAATCACTTCACCTTCCTCAATTTGATTCCCATCTTCCAGCTCACTCTCCGTAATAAACCCACTAATCCGCGGACGAATTATAATCTCCCGCAGCGGTTCCACCACACCCTGGCTTTCGATATAGATATTGAGGGGCTGGTCATCCGCTGTTGTGAATATCACATCGGGACGAATATCCACATCATCCGGCCGCTCGGGGCGTTCGGGGTCATCGGTGGAGGAACACCCAGTGATTAGAAGCATGATGACAATTGAGAAGTTTCTTAAGAAATTCATTTATAGATCTTTAGTGAAAAGGCAAAAGTGAAAAGTGAAAAGTGAAAAGGTTATTTCATTGCTGAGAGCATCGCGAATACTTCATTTGATTTAATAGCCAATGTTCTGATGTCTTCGTTATCCAGATATCTGAGTATAAGACATAATTCAATTTGAGTATCGAGTTCAACCAATGATGATCTGGCTATTTCATAAAATCGGGATCTTTCAGTTTTGGACTTCCGTGATGCTCCTTCTGAAATATTTGATGCTACTGATATTGATGCCCTTCGAGTTTGACTTATAAGCCCATATTTCTCATCTGTGGGAAGTTTATCTGTGATTTCGTAAATCTCCTTAACCAATTCAATACTCTTTATCCAAACATTCAGTTTTTTGTGATTCAGGTTCAGCATATGATTCTAATATGTGTTAACGATTCATATGTATGAACAGTCTATTTACATATGTCTTACAATAAATTTTTCGCACTCTATCCAGATCCAACATATCACCTTTTCACTTCTCTACTTCTGCCTTTTGACTTTTCACTTTTGCCTTTTTACTCCCCTTTTCCACCCACCCAAAAATCACCGGAATGAGATAGAGTGTGAGCGTGGTGCTGGTGATCATGCCCCCCATCAGGGCCAGGGCGAGGGATTGCCGGAATGCATAGCCCTCCCCGAATGGGATTAACATGGGCACGAGGCCTAATATTGTAGTGACACTGGTCATCACGACCGGACGAAAACGGTGACGGCCGGCCAGTTCGATGGCTTTGCGAAGGTTGCCGGTGTCTTCAAGGTAGCGGCGCATAAAGTCTACCTTCAAAATGGAGTCATTTACTGCAATACCGGTTAAGATCAACACACCCATAAATGACATTGCATTCAGGCCGGTACCGGTGATCCACATGATCAGCAGCGATCCCACCCAGGCAAAGGGGACGGCCATAATGATTATGAGCGGATACTTCAGATTTTCAAACTGAATGGCCAGAATGATATAGATGATCAGTATGCTCAGCAGGAGCAGGGTAGCCATATCCGTCATCAGTCCCTGAACCATGAGTGCATTTCCGGCTACCTGGACTTCGGTACCGGTGGAGCGTATGAAATCGCGAACCGCATCCATGGTCTCTCCGCGGTTCCACCACCAGTCGGCCAAAGTCCAGTCTGCAACAAAACTCAGTACCGGCGTCTGGTCCACCCTTTCCAGCTGCTCTGGTTCGCGTGCCCGTTCAATCTCGGCAATATAGCTGAGTGGGATTTCTCGGCTGCCCAGGCGAAGTGTTATATCCGACGGATCGTATATCTGCCCTTGTTGACCGAGCAAGCGAATGCTGATCCGCTCATCCTCCCGAGCCCAGTCGCTCACAAAACTGCCGCGCGTCACCGATTCCAGGTATCGGATCACCTCCTGTTCACTGATCCCCAGCTGGAGCATGCGATCGATTCTGAATCGCAGATTCCAGGTATCAACCTCCTGTTCATATTGCTTTCTAAATTCCACATTGAGGCCGGCATCCCGCAGCGACTGTTCCAGCTGAACAGCCTGTCTTTCACTTTGCTGACGATTCAGCCCGATCATCCTGAATAACACTGGCGGCTGGTCGGCACCTATGAGAGCACTCCAGCTCTGCGTGTCTGATACCGGTTCTGCGGTCCAGTCGGGAAAGGCATTGTCAAACTCTTCCATCACATTGGCAACCTGTTCCGCTTCTGAATAACCATTTACAGGGACGGACACGGTGAATTTATTCAGACCTTCGCGAGCCAGATTTGCCAGATTAGTCTGATCGGTGTACCCGCCTTCCATCTGGATACGTCCGTCACCAAGGCCCGCATTCTGAAGCCGCAGAAGAAGCGCATCTGACGCTTCACGGGTGGATGGAAGGGACGTATTTCCGGGTAATTGTATACGGTACGTAACCAATGAGGGCTCATCTTCCGGAAGCATCGACTTCGGAACCACCGTAAACGCATAGCCCGCTGCAACAATCAGGATCAACGCTGCCAAAACCATCCATACCGGCCGGCGCAGTACCTTCTGCAGACTGGATTCGTATCTCTCGAGCAGATTGTCAAAAAATTCACGCGTATTTAAGCGTCCTTCCGTTTGCTGTGAACCTTCCTGTTGCTTGCGTCGCTCAAGAATCTGCACTACAAGTACCGGCAGGATGATCAGGGCAACCATCAGGGAAGCCAGCAAGCTGATTGAAAGTGTATAGGCCTGGTCTTTGAAAAAGGCTCCTTCAAATCCGCCCAGAAAAATCAGCGGCAGAAACACCGAAATCGTCGTAAAAGTGGATGCCGTAACAGCCAGTGCAATCTCTTTGGTCCCTCTGGATGCCGCTTGTTTTACCGTTCGGGTAAGAGGCATGTGGCGATTGATGTTTTCGAGCACAACTATGGCATTGTCGAGTAGCAGGCCGATCCCCAATGTGAGGCCGCTCAGCGATACGATGTTGAGCTGGATGTCGGAAATATACATCACAAAAAAGGTGAGGAAGATGGAAACCGGAATGGCTACACCAATTGTAAAGGGTGTTCTCACATCATTCAAGAAGGTAAACAGGACAAAAAAGGCAAGAACGCCGCCGATCAGCAGGGTCTGAAGCAGATTGGAAATGGCTTTCCGAATGAAGGTGGCATCCTCCCTCAGGATCTCCATGCTGATATTGGGATAGAGTTCACGCATCTGCTCCAGCAGCGGCATGAGGGTATCGAACACCTCCACCGTATTGCTGCCAAACTCCTTCTTCACCAGCAGATTGAGCACCTGCTCCCCTTGCAGCGTGGCAAAAGAAGTGGGATCCGTTTCTGCCAGCTCGATCTCTGCCACCTCACCCAGATTGAGGATTCGTCCCTCTCCCAGGCGGGTAAGGGGCATCTGTTCCAGCTCTTCCAGTTCCCGGATACGGCTCTCGATCTTTAGAGAGTAGCGATACCAGCCGTCGCGGATCTCCCCGCTAGGACTCATGATATTGGCCTGCTGTACCAGATTCTGCACCTGTCCTAGTGAGAGCCCGAAACGGTCGATCTCCCTCGGCAGGTAGCGAATCTGTACCTCCGGCTCAACAGCTCCTACGGTGACCACCTGCGCAATCCCTTCGGCCTGTTCCAGGCGCCTTGAAAGCACCTGTTCGGCCCACCGTTTGAGTGCCAGGCGTGTTTCAAAATCGGCGTTGGGTCGATCCTTTGAGGTAACGGCGATTACCGCAATGGGTTCATCAGCCGTGGTGTTGAAGATAAGCTGCGGACGTGATGCCTGTTCGGGCATGATATACTGTACCTGATCCAGCTTTTCGCGCACATTGAGGAATGCCAGGTCCATGTTGTGTCCCCACCGAAAGTTGAGGTAGATCACGCTCTGTCCCTGACGGGCGAAACCCTGCACCTGCTCAATACCGGGAATGGTACTCAGCACGGCCTCTAACCGCTCATTGATCCGGTTTTCGATTTCGCGCGGCGACGCGCCCTGCCAATCGGTCCTCACTACCAGGTTGGGTGAATCCACGTCGGGAAGGAGGTCAACCGAAAGCTCATTGAGCGCAAGCCCGCCAAAGATAAAAGCGGCCAGAATCAGGATCACAGCAGTTATGGGGCGGTTTAGGAGCAAGGATTTTGATTTTTGGACTAACTTGAGTCCGGCGTTCAGTATTTAGTTGGCAATTTGCAGTTCGCAGTGGGCAACTTTGTAATCAAGATTCAGAGTCTTGAAGCTAGCAGCATAAAGCCTGCGCCCCGATTGCAACGAAAAGAATAGTATTAACCTGACCCAACTTCAACAGTTTAATTATAGACGAGATAGATTTAAGAAAAGTTTGAATGAGCTCTCAGCTTTCAGGCATCAGCTGACAGCTTGTTTGTTGTTGGATGTTGGTGATGTTGGTGGTTAGTTGTTTGTTGTAAGTTGTGGAGTACTTGGATTGCCTGGAGTTAAGAGTTAGGAGTACTTGGAGTTTGGAGCACTTGGAGGCCTTAAATATTTGTACTTTGGGAGTTGGTGCTTGGAAATTGGTATTCCCCTATCTCACATCCCTATAAATCATCCATCTCCCATCAACCATCATAAATCGAAACGGTATTTCACCACTTCAACGATTCCCGTCTCCTCTTCGGTTACGCGGAAGTAAACATAGCCATCCTTCACCAGTTCTAGCTGGTCGGTGGCGGGACGCGTAAAGGCCGCCAGCTTTTCGCCGGTTTCAGCAAGTACCCACACTTCATTCTCCTCTTCATTCACAGTTGGAAGCGTCAGCCAGATGCGGCCTTCATCGTCCACGGTAACTGCTGTGAAAGCCTGACGATTCTCTGGAAAATCAATCTGTCGAAGAGCATCTTTTAAGACCTCGTCTTCGTAATTGGCCAGTATACCTTCCCGATCGAGGGGCGGAGATTCCCGGGAATAATAAATGGAACGGATAACCTCGCCTTCCAGATTAACCTCATGAAGCAACAGCCGGTCAGAAAATCCCCAAATAATGTGGTCATCCGGTGTTATGTCAGCATAAGAGCTGCCCATAAACGGCAATGAGATCATTTGAATTGCATTATCATTTCTAATCATATGCATCTCGGACGGCCGAAACTCAATGAAGCCTGAACGAAACACATTTCCTTCTTCATCCAGAATTCTGGGAATTCTGTTATTATAATAGGTCTCACCCTCACCCTGCATCTGATTAAAAAAGACCAGCAGTCTGCCTTCATCTAAAGGTTCTGCACGAACGGGAAATCCGCTGGTATCAGGACCTCCGCTGCCCAGCGGCTGAGCTCTGAGGTATGTCCCATCTGATGGATCAAAAATGGACATCCGCTGCTGATTAATATCGAGAACGTAAAGTTCACCATTGTGCATTCTTGGCTGGTAGGCTGCATTGAACTCACCCGGCCCTTCACCGCTGCGCCCAACTGAAAACTTATACTCTCCCTCAGGGGTATAGGCATGAACAGTAGCTTCAGACCGATCGGCGAGAAACAGATTGCCGTTATTGTCCACCGCTATACCTGATATGGAGCTGATAAATACTGTATCGGTATCTCCAAAACGGGCCTCCTCAGTCAGTGAAATATCAAATTGCGGCTCTTCCATACCGGAAAACACGGCCACATTTTCCATGGCAGCAATGTCTTCGGGAACCTCTATTTCGGGTGAAGAGGAACAGGCTTGAATTATAATCAGAATAGTAAGAGCCACAGAGGCACGGAGGCGAAGTGGTAATTTCGTGGTCTTCCGTGTTTTCGTGGCAAAATTGCAGGGGTATAGCATTGTTTGTTTTTAAGTTAGGAGTATTTGGAGTTAGGAATTAGGAGTTAGGAGTACTTGGAGTTAAGAGTTTGGAGTTTGGAGCTTGGAGCTTGGAATTTGGGATTTTGCCTTTTGCCTTTTGCCTTTTGCCTTTTGCCTTTTCACTAAAATCAACAATCGCCCATCAACAATCACAAATCGAACCCATACTTCACCACTTCCATCAGCCCCGTCTCCTCATCCGTAACCCGGGCGTACATAAAGCCGTCGCGGACTTCGATCAGGCTCCACTCACGGGAACGAGTAAACGTACCAACTATTTCCTCGCTTTCGGAATCGATAACCATCCAGGTGTAGGATTCCTCATCATCCGTGAATAACGAGATCCAAATCCGGTTTTGATCATCTGGAATCATGGCATCAAAAGCAGGCCAGGTCTCCGGCATTTCGTCATTGCTAACCATGCTTATCCAGGGTTCGTCCCGATCGGAATACTCAGCAAGAACTTCGTTCCGGCTTAACTGTGGTTTTTCATACGGTACATATATCGCCCGTCTGTACACACCATCGATTGTGTAGAATTTGAATAGAAGATCGTCACTCCATCCGTATATAATGAAATTATCTCCGTTCAACTCCACAAATGAACTGCGATTATAGTCCGTGCTCATTATGTGTACACTATTTTCCGTCCTGCTGACAAGCGCTTCATTCGATGGGAATTTGTAAATTGTCTCTTCCTCAAAGTTTCCGGATGTTCGATTCAGGATTCTTCCGGTTATCGTCGGCTTATCTGCAGAGTCCTCCCCAGATGAATAACCAACTCCGAAATGAATCAAATACCTATTCTCATCCAGTACCGAAAATCCTGATGGATATTGCACATATCCACCTTCAGCATTCATTTCATAAGGCACAACCACATCATCAACTAATTCAAAATCATCCATTCGAAATCTGGATATCCTAAGGCTAGTGCCGTCCATTACATGCAAAAAGTCACCATGCGACTGAACACTTGAGATGTTTCTAAATTCGCCCGGACCATCTCCCTCACCGCCAATCTCGGTGATATGTGATCCTTTGGAATTATACACATGGATCACCAGACGATTTCGATCGGTGATATAAACACGTCCGCGGTCATCGACGGTCACCCTACCCATCTGGCCAATAATGACCTCATCCGTATCCCCGAATCGTGCAACTCGCTCCGGATTCATTTCGGGTACCTCCTCAACAGAGGTATCGATCACTGTGAGGTTTTCAAGGGATGCCACCTCTTCGGGTAGCTCAAAGTCCGGACTGGATGAGCAAGCCTGTACAAGAATTAGTAGAGTGATCACCGCGGAGACGCGGAGGGGATGTGATATTTTCGTGGTATTCCGTGTTTCCGTGGCAAAATTGCAGGAGTGTAGCATTGTTCGTTTATTAGTTAGGAGTACTTGGAGTTAGGAGTTAGGAGTTAGGAATTTAGGATTTGGGATTTGGAGCTTGGAGTTTGGCATTTGCCCTTTCCCGGTCTCACGTCTGACGTCTGACGTTTGACATTTTACGTCTCACAAATCAAACCCATACTTCACGACCTTCCGAACATCGGTTTCCTCATCTCGCTCTAAGGTATAAATAAAACCATCCCGGATAAGCTGAATTTCGCGGCTTCGGGGCCACTCAAATGAGGCAGAAATCGTTCCGCTGCGGTCGAGTACCATCCATTTGTAATTTTCAATATTTTCAGTAAAAAGGGCCACCCAGATCCTGCTCCGGTCATCCATCGAGACCTGTCCATATGCCGGCCAATGCTCCGGAAATGTGTCCTCCTGAATTAAGGTCTTCCAAGGATCCTGAAGATCTTCATAGATGTCGTACACATCCTGCGGGTTCAGCGGTACATTTTCATGTGCCATGTATAACGCTTCAAGAACCTCTCCGGTGATATCATAGACCTTGAACAGGACATTATCACTCCAACCGTACACAAACCGGTATTGGGGATCCTGCATAATATTGCTGGTTCTCATATACGGAGGTTCTATCACATATATATTGTCTTCCGTTCGCCTGTAGAGGGTTTCACTGTCTTGAAATGAAAATACCATCTGATCTTCATACTCGCCCGTCTGGCGATTCAATACCCAACCTTCGATTTCCGGTTTCTCACCGCTCTCTTCCAGGCCAACCACATAACCGACGTCATATTGAATCAGATAACGGTTTTGATCCATCCGGTAATATGTATCCAGGTAGTGCGTGTAACCGCCACCGTCGCCCATGTCGAATGTAAAGGGGACAGCGTCCTCATACTCCAAGGTGGACAGATTGAACCTGGTCATTTTCAAACTGTTCGCGTCCATAGCATGAAGATAGAGACTATCGGTGCGTATCTGTGTAATACCTCTGAATTCCCCCGGTCCGTCTCCCTCACGACCCACAGATTGCAAATAACCTCCATCCGGACCAAATACCTGAATCATCTCCTGCTCGCTGTCGGCAATAAAAACCCGGCCCTGAT
>JAWVZW010000023.1:0-12326 GCA_033721975.1 Balneolaceae bacterium | reverse complement strand
TGCTGGCGCTGAACTCAACGGACTGTCCGTTAATTGTCTCTACTTCCTGCGTCACTTTGAAGTCCAGGAAGTTAGTCCATGGCTGACGCGCTGAGTTTCGGTCGACGAAATCACCGCGGTAGTCGCTTACAGAGCTTTCACTGTTGATCCAATCATTGAATTCATTCCAGTTGCCGCTTGTGAGAACCACTTCATCTTCGGAAGCCGGTACGTAAATCAGGTCATTGTCGAAACGACCGTCACCGTTGGCATCACCGTTGTAAATCCAGCTGAAAGGCTCACCGGAACGGCCATCATAGATAAGCGAGAAGGATGTTGCAAAACGGGTTGCATATTCCATTCTGTATGACGCAATGGCCAGGAATCTATGTCTTCTTTCGAAGTCGGCTGTTCCCAGCTCAGGATTGTTCACGTCCACATTCTCATTGAACTGCCAGTTAGAGATCGCACGGCTGGATGTACCGTTGTTGACGTTCTCGGCACGGTTATAGGTATAGGCAACTTTTGTATAGAGGCCCATATCAAACCGTTTCTCGAGTTCAGCTGTAATGCTGTATTGGTAACCCTTGTTGCTGTTCTTGAGTAGAAGAGCATTGGTGAAACGAGGATCTACCCTTGACAGATCTCCTGACGCATTACCAAATCGAGAGTTGAAAAAGATATCACCATAGATAGGTCGTCCGTAAGGTGATGTTCCCACTCGCTCAGCATTTAGGTTCTCAAAAACGACGTCATTGATGGCTTTCGAGTACACACCCTCAAGCGTACCGCGAATTCCAAACGGAAGCTCCTGATCAACAGCAAGGTTAATCTTGAGTGATTGCGGGTACTTGAAGTCATCTGCCAACAGGTTTACTTCTGTAGTTTCCACGGGGTCAAGCGAATTACCCTGTCCTGGAATTGGCTGGTTGTCAGGGTCTGGAGAGAAGAGGCCATCGAAGCGGCCAAAGTTGAACTCATCCACACGTCCGTAATCCACACCGGTGTTGCTGTACTGATTTGAGATCCATACAAACGGAGGGGTTCCGGAAAAGATACCGATACCACCGCGAATCTGTGTTGTTCTCATTCCCTGGCTGGCATCCCAGTTGAAGCCAAGTCGGGGCGCCCAGAGGATTTGTCCGCTAGCAACTCTGTCGGTTGAGTAACCAGGGAAGGCATCAGGAACATCGGGGTTGAACGACGGGTCATCCGGAAGTACCGGTATGTCAATTCTCAATCCATAGGTCAGTTTCAGGTAATCGGTAACAGACCATTTATCCTGTGCATAGAATCCAAACTGCATACCCGTAAAGTTAGCTGTCGGGCTTCCTCCCGGAAGGAGATAGCTGTGCAGATATTCTACGGGATCACCGTTTTCGAGATCCTGGATGCTGAAGAATGTATAGGTACCGAATGCATCCTGAACAAACAGGTTATCAAATGTAAAGATCTGGTTGCTTGTACCCACCGTAATCTCGTGCGCACCTTCGATGAAGGTGAAGTTGTTGGTAAATTCAATCAGGTCCTGATCCAAAGCATTCGCCTGTGAGAATCGCTCTACACCTGCATTGATCGCACCAAAGCCGCTGCGGTCTGAATCGTAAGGAATACTTACGGTTACACTTGGAAATCGCTGGCTGGGAGTATCACGTGAGTCGCGAATTCGTGTATATACCACCCGGGCTTCGTTGTAAGCATTGTTTCCAAAACTGCTTGTCAGTTCAGCTACTACCGAATTCTGAGTACTGTTGAAGTTGTACTGTCGGTTACTGAATGTGTAGCTGCTAGATCCACGGCTGATACCACGATTTGCAATCGCATCCACATAGTTGTACCGGAAAGTCAGATTATGATTCTGATTGATGTTCCAGTCGAGTTTAGCCAGAACCTTGTCATTATCGGTATCTGAATCCAGTGGTGATGTATAGGCACCCGGATCATATCCATACTCTGTTTGTAGAATATTGCTGATCTGATCGAATGTAGCTGCCTCAAAGTCAATCACATTGGGAGCACCGCTTCCCAGGATACCGTTGGTAATCGGGCTGGTTTCACGCTTAAATTCTGCGTTCACAAAGAAGAAAAGTTTATCTTCGATGATCGGACCGCCCACATTTAAACCGATGTACCGCTCGGTAAAGTCTGGAAAGTCGCCGGATTCAACATCTTGACCACCATCCTGGAATACATAATTACCAACGAGGTTTTCATTTCTTGTCTGGAAATAAACAGAACCGGTGTAGGTATTGGTACCGCTCTTGGTTACCGCATTTACCTGACCGCCGGTAAAACCGTTATTGGTTACATCAAATGGCGCGATGTCTACGTTGAATTCAGCAATCGCATCGATACTGAGGGGTGAACCCACGCCGGCTTGTGAACCGGGAGTCGCATCACCCAAACCAAAAATGTCATTCAGTGTGGCACCGTCAACAAGAATGTTGTTGTATCTGTCGTTGGCTCCACCAAAACTGTTGCCGCTGGTCACCTGAGGTGTCAGTCGCGTGAAATCTCCGAGTGACCGGAATACGCTGGGTGTTCGTTCAATATCCTCTGTGGTAATGTTGGTTCTGGCACCCGTACGATCAGAGTTAAAAACCTGATCAGCTACTGCGGTAACAGAAATTTCATCCAGTTCCAGAGATCCTTCTTCGAGAACAAAATCCAGTGAAATTCTCTCGCCAAGCTCAATTCGTTCAATTCCCTTAATCTGAGGATTGTATCCGATAAAGCTCACGCGCACTTCATATGGCCCCCCTACACGGACGCTGCGGATTGTATACCGTCCATCAGCCCGGCTTGACGTACCATATTCAGTACCGGTTGGAAGATGAACAGCAACAATTGTGGCACCCGGCAATAATTCGCCAGTCTCATCCGTAATCGTACCCTCAATGGAACCGGTAGTGGTAGCCTGAGAGAACGCTGTAAACGGCAGAAAAGCAACTGTCGCAAGAAGTAGTATATATCTTTTCAAATAGTGCATTATTTAAGCGTTTTTGTTTGATTTTGATTTGGATTGCTATGATAGCAAACCATTGTTAAGTGACTATTAACAAATCCCGATAAATTTACTGAAAATCCCAAGAGGATTACAGAATAAATCCGGGATTATAATACAAATCCTGAATCAGTTCGCTCATCGAATTCTCTTTCAGACAGTAAAGCTGCCAGATACTGTAAGAGAGCCCTTAACTTTTGATATACCTCTTATAAATTTGTACCAATCCTTCCTGCGGAACACCCAGATAGTATAAAATCCAGATTAAGCTAAAGACCCCCTGCAGTCTGATCATTCCGGTTTTTCTGTATTTCCTGGCGGACGTTATAACTTCTCTATCAGATAGATAAAATCTCGTAATCTTCTTTAATTCCCGCACGATCTCCTGGTCTTCCATCACAGTGAGCGTCTCATCAAAACCTCCTGTCTGTTCAAAGATCTTTTTACTCACAAACAGGCTTTGATCCCCAAAGCGCAGAAGTGTAGAGCGGAATCGGGTGAAATAGGCGTAAAACCGCAGAAGAGGATGATTTGTGTCGAATGCCAGGCGAAAGCATCCGGCTCCAAAACCATTATTTGCTGCTGCAAGGATTTCCCTGTCAAAGCCTTCAGGCGGCAGGGAATCGGCGTGAAGAAAATAGAGAAGATCTTCCCCGGCAGCTTTGGCCCCTTCGTTCATCTGAACAGCACGCCCTTTTTTCACAGACCGGATCAGTCTCGCACCTTTTTCCTTTACGATCTGAGGAGTCCTGTCAGTGCTGCCGCCATCCACCACAATAATTTCATGCATCACTCCCTGGTTCGAGCGATTCAAATAATCTATCAGGTTTCCAATATTTTCCTCTTCATTGAAAACCGGAATGATCACCGATATGCCAATAGTATCACTCCTGCTCAAGTTGCAACCGGCTTTGGTTAAGATCTTCCTCGGTATCTATGTCATTTAACACGGCAAGCCGGGCAGTCGACAACCCTTTTCTCTCTGCTATTTCCAGAGTTTGACTCAGCACGACCGGTGTACTCCATTTAATCCCCTCAAAAATGTCAGGGTCATATGCATGTGAAGAAAACCCGATCAAATAATAGCCTCCATCTCTCGATGGGCCGATCACCATATCCGAGTCTTCCAGTTCCCGGAACGCCTTTTCAACCAGATCCTGGGAAATGTCCGGGCAATCGCTTCCGACCAATAACACTTTTTCAAAACCCGATCTAAATCCTGAATCAAATGCATGATGCATTCTTTCGCCAAGATTGCTTCCCTTTTGCAGGAATTTTTCGAAGAGATCTTTCCTAAACATATCGTTCAATTCAATGCTATCGGAATACCACACCTGTCGGACGGCATTCACTTTTTCCGCCATTTCTGATGTGAGTTTCAGAAGAGTGCGATAGATGAGAAGTGCACGCTCACTGCCTATGGTTTTGGCCAGCCGGGTTTTCACCCTGCCTTTCCGGGCATTTTTTACAAAAACAATCAATAACCGGCTTTCAGCCATACGTTAATTTTCCTGATCTAAGTGATCTAAATTCTTATTAGACTTGATAATACATGAAACGATTGAAACAAAGAGATTGCTTATTTGTATGAATAGCAGAGAATAATACAGAACTGATCCAACATATTTCAAATAACCTTCAATAAGCTCTTTATGAACAAACAAACTATTCTTCGCATTGCTATCACACTTTTTCTGACAATTGGAACCTTTAACCTGGCACAGGCACAATCCCGTCCGGGGAATACTGAACTGGGTGTTATTCTTGGCGAACCGACCGGAATCAGTTTGAAAGTCTGGCAGTCTGACAGGTCCGCTTTTGATGCGGCTGCGGCCTGGTCATTTAGTGATAATGAATCTCTTCACGTCCATGCTGACTATCTGCTTCACAGCTGGCTGGATGTTGATAAGGGCAGTATGTCTATATACTACGGTCTGGGCGCGCGGGCTCTTCTGTCTTCCGATTCACGACTCGGTGTTCGAATCCCCGTGGGTCTTGAATACATATTTCAAGATCAGCCACTGGGTCTCTTTTTTGAGGTAGCACCCCTGCTCGACCTGGCGCCAGAAACAGAATTCGGAGTAAACGGAGGTATCGGAATACGTTACTTTCTGTAAATCCCGATTCAAATAACAATCGTTTTTAAAGAAAAACGGGGGACATGGTGTTCCCCGTTTTTTTTATGCTTTACTCAGCAACCAGTTCATTCACCGGTATCCGCACTTCCATACCCTCTTTCGCAAGACATGCCATTTCGAAAGGCGATCCTACATATTTGTTCAGATTTGCATCTATGCTTTCCAGATACTCATCGTTGGAATCGGGATCATGATGAGTAAGAAAGAGGCGTTTTACCCCGGATTTTTTTGTCACTTCCACAACGCGCTCCCATGCGGAGTGTCCCCATCCCACACGCTGCTCGTACTGCTGCATAGAAAACTGGCCATCGTGTATCAATAGGTCGCAATCACGGATAAAGTCCATGAAATTATCCAGAAAACGGATGGGGGAGGTTTTCAGCGGGATCTCATTATCGGGTGCATACACAATCACCAGACCACCGATATGAATTTTATAGAGTGCTGTCTTGGTGGGATGATTGGCTACCAGATATTCGATCTTGTAATTGGAAAATGACTGCAGCTCTTCTGATTGTGTTACATACTCAAGATTTGCCCCAAGCATATTCAGGGTGACCGGAAAAAATGTCTTTGTGAGGTGCCCCGATAATATTTCCTGTGCTCCGCCCCGATACTGCTCCGGCATGTGAATAATAAATCGGTTTTCCGCCGAATAAAACGGCTTAAAAAACGGAAAACCCTGGATATGGTCCCAATGAGGGTGGGTTATAAAAATATGCCCCTCATAGCCTGTCTGGTTTTTCCGCTCCATATAATTTCCAAGATTCCTGATCCCGGTTCCGCTGTCCAGTATCAGCATCTCATTCATTCCCGGGTATTCAATCTCTACGCAGCTCGTATTCCCGCCATACTCGATGTTCTCATAGTTGGCGCATGGGGTGGACCCTCTTACTCCCCAGAATCGCAGCCTCACCGATGGATCCAGATGCTCTTTGGCACGATTCACAACCTGATCAAAGTTTGTGCCATCAAAACAGTCGATTTTTCGGAAATGAACCAGGGCAGGAAAACCGGGATCGTTGATGTGGCCGATATAAATAAGCGGGATGAATTTAATTCCGATGTAGTGCTTTGAGATCCTCTCAAATTCAGCGGCATTACCGGCCAGAAACGAACTGTCCACAATAATCAGATCGGGCTGTGACTCGAAAAGATAGGTATCAACCTCGCTGATGCTTTTTGCAAAAATAACGTCAGAACGTACCGATCCCAGTTGATTCCGTAAAGATTCAATTGCCGTCTGATCTGCCAGTACGTAGGTCTTATTTGAGTACACGTTATCCAATTCCCATTTATGATAGGATAGTGCAGGCCGCTATTTGTTACCGAAAAAGTCAGGGAATCGACGAACTTCAGGATCTATCCCACTTCATTTTTTAACTTGTCTATCTCAACCTCAAGATCTGCCAGTTTAGCCTCCTTATTGTTCAGATCTTCTTCAGCTTTCTGAATTCTCTTTTTTACATCATCAAGAAGGCTGCTGCCGCTCCCTGATGGCTTGAAGTAACTCAGGGATTCTTTCATCTGTATGAGCTCACCATTCAGCTTGCTGATCTGCTTTCTCAGCTTATTCGCTTCGCTCTGTTTATCCCGAATGTCGGCAATATCATCCGCTGAAAATTGATCCAGGTTTTTACGGCCCACCACATCCACAGCAGCCTTGGCTGCTCTGAATCGATCATATATGACATCACAGATTTCCCGATACTCTTTCCACAACCTGTTTTTATGCTTGATGGGCACATAACCGGCTTTCTTGAACTCTTCCTGCAGCGGTTTGGCCAGTTCGACGGCTTCGATCGGATCTTCATGCGTTTTAAGCTCTGCAAGGCTCTCGAGAATCTGCTCTTTTTCCTTCAGATTATCCTTTCTCTCTTCTTTTACTTCTTTAAAATGATCTCTTCTCCGATCATAAAAGGTATCCATTGCCCCTTTGAACTTCTTCCAGATTTTTCCGGATTTTCTCTTCGGAACCGGACCAATTTCTTTCCAGCGGTCCATCAGTTTCTGAAACTGCTTGTGTGCAGAATCCCACTCTTCGGATTCTTTCAGCTTATCGGCCTCTTCAATCAGCGTCAGCTTCTCTTCGTAGTTCTCTTCTTCCTGCTGTTTCAGCAGGTCTGCATTGTCAGCTTTCTTCTGATTGAAAGCATCCGTGGCAGCTTTGAACCGATCCCACATTTCATTCTCATCCTTCTGGGGGAGGTTGCCTACTTTTTTCCATCTTCGGTGAAGCTTGTTCACCTGTCTGGCAGCATCCGCAAGGTCATCTGAATCAAGCAGCGCCTCGGCCTCGTGAATCAGTTTTTTCTTCTTGTCCAGATACTTCTCAATCTCGTTTCTGTATTCACTGTCGTGCTTAAAACGAAGGGAGTGAAATTCATCCTGAACCGAATGGTAATGATCCCAGATTTCCTGATTCTTTTCGGAAGGAACTCGCCCTATTTTTCTGAATTGACGGGTTAGTTCCCCGAACTGTTTATCCATCTCCTTCCAGTCGGATTTTTTATCCAGCCCTTTTAAGAAGGATTCCATCTTTTCCAGGATAATCAGTTTACCCGTAAGATTATCTTCTTCCTGCTGTTTCTGCTTCACCAGCCGATCCACTTTATGTTCGTCAAATGTGGCTAGAAGCGTATCAAAGCGCGGCTGAAGTTTTTCGGATTCCCCTGATGGCAGAGATTTGATGTGATCCCACCGGCTTCGGATCTTGCCAACCTCGCGAGTCTTGGTCCATTCTTTATTATCTACAATCTCTGAAAGCTGACGCAGCAGATCCTTCTTTTTCTCTAAATTCTGGAGCCTCTGCTTCTTCTGTTCTTCGTAATGCTCCTTTTTCTTTTCTTCAAAGGCGTTGCGAAGATCATCAATTTTACTCCGTATTTCAGAAATATCAGCATCACCCGGATCCGGACCTTCCTGCCACTGGTTATCAATCAAATCGAACTCAATGGATACATACGACCAGTCATCCAGGTCAGCAATCTCTTCTGCTTTTTTCAGCAGTGACTGATAATATTCCTCGGGTGATTCTTCCTCCTCTTCAGCATCGTCTTGAGCGGTGCCGGCAGTTTCGGATTCACCTTCTGTTTCAGTCTCATCTTTACCTTTGTCTTCAACTTCACCTTTCTCTTCAGCCGGTTCATTCTGTTCGGCGGAAGGTTCTTCAGATGTACTTTCGGAACTGCTTTCTTCATCCTCCGTTGAATCATCTTCTTTTTGACCTGACAAAGACGCTTCAGCCTGCTTTTTCAACTCAGAGAACGTATTTTCGGTCTCAGAAATTAATTCTTCAAAGTTTCCAATAGCGTCTGAATCCTTGATTTCCTGCATCAATGATTCGAATGCTTCTTCAGCTTTTTCAGGTTGACTGGAGAGCTCGTCTTCTGCCTGATTGAGATAACTTTGAACTTTTGATTTCAGATCATCAAAAGCATCTTCCAAAGCATTGATCTTGTCCTCCACATTTTCCTTATCGACTGTGGCAATTTTCTTATCGTCGAAGAATCGATTTTTTTTGAGATGCACATCTCCCTCAGAAGTAACGTAGGCAAAATCATTCTCAAAGAGGGTGCCTTGGTCAAGGTCGGAAACAGAGGTTTTATCAGTCAAAACAGAAGTACCTTAGGTTGCAAAATTAACGGCTCGAAGCCTGCATTATGAGCCTGTTAGTTTAACCAAGTTTAGATATGGAGTCAACTTAGTGAACGGGCTCTCAAATTGAGAAATCGGAATTGAATTACCGCTATGATCTAAAAGTGTAACGCATCCCCTGCATCTATGTTACACGTGCGATTTGATTTAGCTCTCTGCCTGATCCTGATATAAAAAAAGCCCCGCTCGTTGAGCGGGGCTTGCTTGTATCCTTAATTCTCGTTGAAGACGTGTATGTCTCTTTGCGGGAATGGTATGGACAGTCCTTCATCGTCGAAGGTTTTATAAACCTCTTCATTCATTCTGAAGAATACAGGCCAGTAGTCACCCGAATTTACCCATGCACGCACCGTAATATTTACAGAACTATCGGCAAGCTCTTTGAGTGCCATAAATGGTTCCGGATCACTCAGGATACGGTCATCCTCAGACAGAAGGCGTTTGATTACTTCATAAGCTTTGTCGAGATCATCACCATAACCGATTCCAAACGTCCAGTCGACACGGCGCTTTTCCTCACGTGAATAGTTCACCATGGAACCTGTAGCCAAAGGGCCATTGGGGATAATGATGGTTTTATTGTCCGGAGTTGTAAGGATCGTAACAAATATCTGGATCTCTTTAACGGTACCGGAATGTCCCTGTGCTTCAATAAAGTGTCCCGCCTTAAATGGCTTAAAGAACAGAATCATGACTCCACCTGCAAAGTTCTGGAGCGTACCCGACATTGCCAGACCTACGGCCAAACCGGCAGCACCCAAAATTGCGATGAAGGAGGTCATCTCAACACCCAGCATTCCCAATGCTGTGATGTAGACCATCACCTTGAGTAGTATCGTGATGAAACTTTTAAGAAATCCACGTAATGTTGCATCTGTATCACCTTTCTCAAGAGCTTTCCCAACTCCTTTTGAAATCAGTTTTACGATCCATAGACCGATTACAAGTGTCAGAATAGCCCAAAGCAAGTTGGGACCATAGGTCGTTACAATACCCATGATATCGATATTCTGTAAAGATTCGACGTTTTCCATATTTACTGTACCCTATTTGGTTAGTTGTCTAATTAGTGTCCTAAAGTGCTTGACGCATTAAAATCGTTCCGGCAACAGAAAAGCTTTTATCCCCGAAGCGATTACGCCATTATATATTGAATGTCAGGCTATAGTAATTAATCTTTGCGTTTATCTCCATTTCCTATTCAAAACCCTATCCGTATTGGCGGCTAAAATAAAAAAAGCCCGGCTTTCACCGGGCTTTGTCTGGATTGTAAGAATTTGATTATTCGAGGTGACTTCGAAGCATCCACGCTGTCTTGGAGTGAACGTCGAGCCGCTCGGTAATGAGGTCAATAGTTGCCTCGTCCCCTGCTTCTTCGCACGCAGGCAGAACGGATCTTGCAGTTCTTAATATTGCTTCGTTGTCAAGTGCCAGCCTTCTCACCATTTCGAGTGCATTTGGCGTATCCGTGTCCTCTTCTATCGAAGTTATTTCGCTGAACTCCTTGAATGAACCGGGCGCCCTGTAACCAATTGAGCGTATGCGCTCTGCAATTACGTCAATTGCTTCAGCCAGCTCAGTGTACTGTTCTTCAAACTGCTCATGCAGTGAATGAAAATGCTCACCGGTTACATTCCAGTGATAATTGTGCGTCTTCAAATACACCATATAGCTGTCGGCCAGAACCTTTGACAATCCTTCCGCAATAGCCTTTCTGTGCTCATTTGAAATTCCAATGTTAATGTCCATAACTTGTTTCCCGTTAAGTGTTTGAACGTCAGGCATTGTTAAATCTCCTGTCTGATTTCATTCGTGTTTTGCTTTCTCCTATTATCACAAAACTAAGGCAATTTTCATTCCTTTCCTGTGGGGGGATACCCTATTTAAACAAGAAAAGCCCCGCTTGCACGGGGCTTTAAAATACACTTCTAAAATTTACGGCCTTTACAAATGAATCAGGCGTCGATCTGATGAACCTCTTTCAGAATGGCCTTGGCATTTTTGTCATTCTTCTGCATCACCCGATGCTGAAGATTGGTAATGATATCCGATTCCGCTTTATCGAATGCCATCTCCTTTGCCTCTTTCTCCGTTCCGGTTCGTAGCAGTTCATAGATATCATCCGCACGTACAATACTGTATAGCTTGTCATCATTAAAAGCATGCGAGCGCAACTCTTCATATTTTTTAAAGAGTTCCGGAAACTGATTGCTGTCATCAGCGCGGTCAATAATTTCCACATCCTCAGGGCCTTCGGCACTCAGTGGAGTTTTGCAGAGATAATAAAATTTTTGCTTATAGATCATCTGTTAGAGCGATATCTTTTATTTTAGTTGAAAATAGTGCTTTTTTGGTGCACTTGAAACTGATTTCGGAGTTTAGTCATCATACTTAGACAAAATCAACCCATTCCTCAACAATACACTTATTCATGAAACTGACATTAAAGGAATGTCTTTTAATCGGTTTATTTTTACTGCTGGTGGCAGGATGTGCGGCAACGGGCCCTGAAACTCTTTCCGAATCATCAGCCGGCTACACCATTCATCCTGAAGCTGAGTCACCCGATCACTCGGGAATGTGGTTACTTCCTCAGATTAACGGCCCTCTTCATGATGAGTTAAGAAGCATGGGGCTTCAGCTTACTCCGAATCAAATTTATAGTGAGGAGAATGCCTCACTGAATCATGCCATCCTTCGAATAAATGTTGGAGAGGGTGGCGGAGGAACCGGATCATTTGTTTCTCCTGAAGGCCTGATTCTGACCAATCATCATGTTGCCTATGATGGTATTGCCGGAGCGTCGACAAGCGGACAAAACTACCTTGAAACTGGTTTCTATGCCAATACACTTCAGGATGAATTACCCCTTCCAAATTATACGCTCTATATACCCATCGAGCAGACAGATGTAACCGGCCAAATAGAAGCTGCCATTCCTGATGATGCAGACAACCGGCTTAGGGCTGAAGTCAAAGCTACCGTTTCTGCAGAATTGGTTGAAACTCGCCGCGGAGGAAATGATGACCTGATAGTGGAAATCAATGATTTCTGGTCCGGGAACCGTCAGTACATGTCGGTTTACCGAATCATCCGGGATGTAAGGCTGGTATATGCTCCGGAAGAGGCCATTGGCAAATTTGGCGGTGATATCGATAACTGGATGTGGCCTCGTCATACGGGTGATTTCACATTTTTGAGGGCATATGTTTCAGAAAATGGTGAGTCTGCTCCCTATCAGCCGGGAAATGTTCCCTTCACACCTGAGCGTCATTTAACGATCAGTCCGGATGATCTCCGGCCCGGTGATTTCACCATGACACTCGGGTTTCCGGGAAGCACTTACCGATTCGAGAGCAGCCATGCCTTCAGTTTTTATGAAGACCAGCAGTTTCCGGCTCTTTACAAGGCATTCAACGCCTATTTGAACGGGCTCGAAATCCAGGCGGCAAACAATCCCGAAACAGCCGCCTCGAATGCCGCCGAACGGGCATCCATTGCCAACGCGCTTAAATACTATGAGGGCCTGATAGAGGGTTTCAGATACT
>JAWVZW010000022.1:0-12749 GCA_033721975.1 Balneolaceae bacterium | reverse complement strand
ATGGCGCGTCTGCCATATCCGTATTGACGGACGAACCGTTTTTCAAAGGATCCCTGAGCTATCTGGAATCTATTTCAAGAATAAGTCCCATTCCTCTGCTGCGCAAGGATTTTGTTATTGATCCATATCAGGTAAAAGAAGCCCGGGCGTATGGGGCGGATGCAGTATTGCTGATTGCAACAATCTGCAATGGCAGTCAGCTCTCTGAACTTCTGGCTGCGGTGAGGGAATATGAGCTGCAGGCTTTGGTGGAGTGTTATCATGAAGAAGAGATCCTGAATCTGAACTGGGAAGAAGTGGATGTTGTGGGTGTAAATAACCGCAATCTTTCTACATTTGAAGTTGATTTGCACCGTGGTGTGAGTCTTTTGCAGGAAGCTCCCAAGCCTGTTATCAGGGTCTCTGAGAGCGGGATCCATAAACCTGAGGATCTCAAGGTGTTGTTCGAAAACAATATTCATGCTGCACTGATAGGAGAGCATTTCATGCGGCAACCGGATATTGGAGCGGCGTTAAGATCGTTATTGAGTGAATTCGAATCTATCAAAGATACCGGTTTAGAAAAAAGTGAAAATGAGTCATAATTAAATGAATAGTCCAGAAAAGCATGTTTGCCGATCCTGATAAACGCACAAAAGTCAAAATTTGCGGCCTCACAACACTGGAGGATGCACGATTTGCATCCGGTGCACTCGCAGACTATCTCGGATTTATCTTTTATCCCGAAAGTCCCCGTTACATCGATCCCGCTAAGGCCGGTGCAATCATTAACTGGCTTGAAGGACCCGAAAAAGTGGGTGTTTTTGTCAATCAGCCGCTGGATGATGTAAACAGTATCGCAAAGCAGACCGGTATTGACCTGGTTCAGCTTCATGGCAACGAATCTCCTGAATACTGCGAACTTGTTGAAAAACCGATTATCAAGGCTTTTCACATTACCCAGGAGAAGACAGAACGTGAGTTAATGGCTGAAGTTGAACCCTACGCCGGCGTTGCTGATTATTATCTGTTTGATACAAAGACAGAAAACCAATGGGGCGGAACGGGTAAAACCTTCAATTGGGAACTGCTGAATAACCTGAAAGGTGATAAACCCTTTTTCCTCTCCGGGGGCTTAAACATTGAAAATGTGCGAAAAGCCATTGAGACAGCAGAACCTGCAGCAGTGGATCTGTCCAGCGGACTGGAAGAGTCACCCGGCCTGAAAGACTTTGACAAGGTGGAAGCCTTTTTTGAAGAGATGCGCAGTATCTGGGAGGAGCAGGAATTATAAATGATAGTAGTGAGTATTGAGTAAAGAGTAGTGAGACTTGTTTAGAATTCATAAGAAATTAGCAACACACGATACTCAGTACTCAGTACTCAATACTCAATACTCAATACTCAATACTGATATTCACGAAGCCATAGACACATAGTTGATAAATCATGAAATACACGGTACCCGATAAAAAAGGATATTTTGGAAAATATGGCGGCAAATTTGTCCCGGAAATACTGATTCCTGCACTTGAGGAGCTGGAAGAGGCTTATTCTGAAGCTCAGAATGATCCGGTGTTCCAGAAGGAATATCATGATCTTCTTAAGGAGTATGTGGGCAGACCTACCCGGCTTACCTATGCCAATCGCCTCACGGAGCACTATGGTAAAGCCAAAATTTATTTAAAAAGGGAAGATTTATGCCACACCGGTGCCCACAAAATCAATAATGCCATTGGTCAGCTTTTGCTGGCAATGAAAATGGGGAAGAGCAGAATTATTGCGGAAACCGGGGCCGGTCAGCATGGTGTAGCGACTGCGACAGCCTGCGCCAAATTTGGGTTTGAGTGCGTGATATACATGGGCGCTGAAGACATGGAGCGTCAAAAGTTGAATGTAGACCGTATGAGACTGCTGGGAGCCGAAGTAAGGTCAGTTGAAAGCGGTTCAAAAACCCTGAAAGACGCTACCAATGAAGCCATTCGGGATTGGGTAACCAATGTGGAGAACACGTTTTACATCATTGGTTCCGTAGTGGGGCCCCATCCGTATCCCATGATGACTCGCAATTTTCATAAGGTGATTGGAGAGGAAACGGCTGATCAAATTCAAAAATCTGAAGGAAGAAGACCTGACTATCTTATTGCATGCGTTGGGGGTGGAAGTAATGCCATAGGTTTTTTCTATCCATTTATCGAAGATGAGGATGTAAAAATGATTGGGGTTGAAGCTGCAGGTTTGGGTGCAGATACCGATCAGACCGCAGCAACGCTTACGAAAGGTACGCCCGGAGTATTACATGGGTCTATGAGCTATCTGCTTCATGACCAGGAAGGGCAAATTCAGCTGGCCCATTCAATCAGTGCCGGTTTGGACTATCCGGGGATTGGTCCCGAGCACTCCTATCTGCACGATTCTAAGCGTGTGCATTATTATGGAGTGACCGACGAACAGGCCATGAATGCCGTAAAACTTGTATCTGAAACAGAAGGCATCATTCCGGCCATCGAAACCGCACATGCATTTGCCTATCTGGAAACATTAATGCCGCTAACTCAACGGGATGAAATTGTTGTAGTAAACTGTTCCGGAAGGGGCGATAAAGATATGAAAACCATTTCAGAGTGGTTTCGAAACCGGTAATAGGTGAGAAGCATCTTTTTTATAATAAATGATCCTGCATTTCATTAATCTGGTAGTTTTCAAAATACCAGCCACTTACAAATAGACTCTTTGAGAAGGCAGAAAAAGACGAATAACCCGACATCCTAAACTCTTTAATGAAGAATCAAACATCACGTATAAAGGCTGTATTCGCTGATAAAGATGCTGACGACAAGATCATGTCACTCTTCATCACAGCCGGGTATCCGGACCTGGAATCAACTGTAGATCTGATTCTTGGTTTTGAAAAAAATGGAGCCGACCTGATTGAACTCGGAATGCCATTTAGTGATCCCCTTGCTGATGGGCCTACCATCCAATATGCAAGCAATTCGGCTATTCAAAACGGTATTACCATGAAACAGATATTTGACATGGTAAAACAGGTGAGAAAGCAATCGGAAATACCAATCATATTAATGGGTTATATCAACCCGGTTTTTAGATTCGGAGTGGATGCTTTTTGCGAAGAGGCAAAAAAAGCAGGGGTAGACGGACTCATTATACCGGATGCGCCCCTTGAAGAGTCATCTATTATCTCAAAAGCAGCCGGGAAAAACGGCCTGGACATGATCTATTTGGTAGCCCCCAATTCAACCGATGAAAGAATGAAAAAGGTGGATGCCCAGAGCAGCGGATTTGTCTACTGCGTATCTGTGACGGGGGTAACCGGGGCCCGAAGCGGGGATGAGGTTGCCAGATCGGTTGAACGGTTTATTGAACGGGTGAACCAGAATGTGCAGAATAACCCAAAGCTGATCGGGTTTGGCATTAAAAATCACAGGGATGCAAACCGGATCGCGGAAAAAGCGGATGGATTTATCGTGGGAAGTGCACTCATTGAAACAATCCGTGAAAACTATCCTGAATCCGGGTGGAAAGAGCGGGTTTTTGAGTTTGTGAAAGAGTTGAAATATGGGAATATTGAAGTTTAAACAACCACATATGCTGAATATGAAAAATACGATCTACCTGATTCCAATCTTTTTATCGGCCCTGTTTCTTGCAGCCTGTGAAAGTGACTATCGTCCGGCATCGGTTGGCAGCATGGATGAAATCATTGTCGTAATGGATTCCACGTCATGGGATAGCGAAACGGCCATGGCTATTGAGGAGACTTTCGGTGCTCCTATCCGAACCATTCCATTTCCCGTGGAGTCAAAATATGAGCTGAGGTTCAGGGATTTTCGTACCAACGAACAGCTGGATAGAATACAGGAGTTCAAGAATATTATATTTGCTGCTCCCATTGACGCTGAAAACAACGTGGGCAGTTTTATAAGGGCTATTCTCAGTGATGATGTGGAGAGCCGTGTACGTTCCGGTGAGAGTTTTGCCTTTCCGCTTGAAGACCAATGGATGAGAGACCAGTGGACATTGATACTTACTTCTACGAGTAATGAAGATCTGGCGGAAAAAATATTGAATTCAGAACAATCGCTTGTCAGTCACCTCGAATCCAGAAGTATTGAAAGACGAACAGCGGAAGTGTACCGGCGGGGCGAACAAACGGATTTGAATGACATGCTATGGGAAAATTACGGATGGAAAGTACGGATGCAGCACGATTATATAGCCGTAGTGGATACTACAGATGCTGTCGTTTTTGCAAGATATCTGCCTGATAACAACAGAAGGATGTGGGCTTGGTGGACAGATGACGTCAGCGACTTTTCCAGAATAGACCAACAGTGGATCAATGCTAAAAGAGACTCATTGATGCAGATTTATATGCAGGGTGAGAGGGACAGTTCCTATGTAACAACCGATTATCGTCGTCCCATCGAAACCACTGAGATTGAAAGAGAAGATCGCATTCAGGGTTATGAAACAATGGGAATGTGGCAAATGGTCGGAAACTTTATGGGAGGCCCGTTTGTCAACTTTACGTATTACGATCCTGCAACGGAACGACTATTTATGGTTGAATACTGGCAATTTGCTCCCGGAGTGAACAAGCGGCGATTTATCCGTCAGTTTCAGGCTATGGGGAGAACGTTTGAAGCCGATTCAACATGGAATTCAGGTAGCTCGGGCAGTAGTGAAGATGCTATCACCGAAAGAAGATAGACTTAAATGCCTTCAGCTCGCCGATAGGAACTATACGAAAGCAGGTGTATTGAATCTTTGAAAGGACATCGCTCTCTTACGATCCGTTGAAATAACTGCTGAAGAGTTCATTTAACGTATCATCAAAATTTCTGACCGGTACCGGTGTAAAAGGAGTGCCGGTAAGTGTGGAGTATAATTCAGCATATCTTTGATAAATGCTCCACCTGAAAGAGTCGGGAAGGTCCGGCAAAGATTGGCCTTCAAGACCCTGAAAACCATGTTCCATCAGCCACTCTCTCAGAAACTCCTTGGACAGCTGCTTCTGCGGTTTGCCTTCCTCCAGCCTTCGTTCATATCCTTCTGAGTAAAAATACCGGGATGAATCTGATGTGTGCACTTCGTCAATCAGCGTCAGTTCTCCGTTGAACAGGCCAAACTCATATTTGGTGTCTACCAGAATCAGACCCTGTTCGGCAGCCACTTCAGTGCCCCGCTGGAAAAGCTTGAAGGCTGTTTCCCTTATTTCTTTCCATAAACCGGGATCCACAATGTCCCTGTTGAGAATTTCTTCTTCAGAAATATCTTCATCGTGCCCTTCAGTGGCTTTGGTAGCGGGCGTCAGGATCGGTTCCGGGAACTTCTCATGCTCTTTCATCCCGGCAGGAAGTGTCACTCCGCAAAGTTCTCTCTTGCCGGATTTGTAGGTTCTCCAGGCATGCCCCGTCAGATATCCTCTTACAACCACTTCAATGGGAATCAGGTCGCATTTTTTTGCAATGGTCACATTTGGGTGGGGGACATCAATGATATGAACCGGAACAATATCGCTCACTTTGCTGAAGGAGAATTCAGATAGTCTGTTCAGGATTTGTCCCTTGTAGGGAATAGGCTGCTTCATGATATGGTCAAAGGCAGAAATCCTGTCCGTGACAACGATTCCCAGGATATTCTTCCCAAGATTGTAAACGTCTCTTACTTTTCCCCGGTAGGGTGGTTCAGGTGTGGATGCGTTGGTTGAGACAATACAATTCTCGAGCGCTTCCTGCATATCGGGCATTAGCTCAGTGAATGATTTAATGAATTATTTAGCTGGATTGTTGGTAGAATTTCGTACCACAAGAACGGGGTCGATGGTAGTCTGTACTTTTTCGTCTGATGGATGGCGAATGATCTCTGCGAGCCTTTTTGTAGCCATCACGCCCACGGAATACATCTTTTGATCAATTGTGGTAAGATCCAGATACTTGGTGAACTTAATATTATCATAGCCCATCAGACCTATGTCATCAGGTACTCTCATACCCAGTTTATTCAGGGCATGAAATGCACCGATAGCCTGTGTGTCATTCAGGCAAAAGATCGCATCGGGAAATTCACCCAGCTTATCATATTTATAAATGGCCTCAAAACCTGCCTCTTCGGTAAAACCGGCATGCTTGGTGCTGTCGCCCGAAAGAATAAACTTCTCCTGAATCGGCATTTTAAATTCTTTCATCGCATCCAGAAATCCGATCTTCCTGTTCTCGGATGCCTTGGTTTTGATAACGGGCTCGATCAGTCCCAGTTGTTTGAAACCCTGTTTGATAAGATGCTCACCCGCAAGAAAGCCGCCTTTCCTGTTATTCAGTTCAAAATAGTCATAGTCTGGGTGAGAACTGCCGATAAGTACAATAGGAACACCTGAAGCCTGTATTTGCTTGTGAACATTCTCATCGATATCAATACTGATGGTAATGATCGTATCCGCGGTTCCGCGATCAAAAAAATTGGTTATTCCCTCTTTTGGATTCTTTGAACCCGTGTTATAAATCACGATATCAAGATCCATCTCCTTAATCTCGTCCTTTACACCTTTAAGTACCTCGTTATAATAAGGTGTTGTAAACGATGGAACGGCAATGGCCAGCATTTGCGGTTCACGGCTGGCCAGTTTGCGGGCACTGACTTGCGGACGAAAATTCAGCTCTTCAATGGCTTCATTCACCTTCTCCTTCGTTTTTTTGGAAACATTTGGAGAATTGTTCAAAACTCTTGAAACAGTTGAAATAGCTACCCCGGCTCTATTTGCTACCTGGTAAATGGTAATTTTCTTGGGTTTGGATTTCATCAGGTCAGAGGGCTTATCGGGTAAATATTTTATGGTCAGAGCCAAAAATACTTTTAAATATCTTGAAGATAAAGTATCAGTTTAAATTATTGAGGAATTAAAATAATTTCTCTTCGGGAACTATTTGTGTGATGTTGGACATTGCTTATACTGTAACTCAACATCACGCCTATGACAAGCCTGTTAAAACTTCCGATTACCATGATCCGGCCGATCTATGAAAAGACCAGTTTTCATCGGTCTGTAATTACTGAGCTGGAAGATGAGGAACTGATGCAGGCATATGCCCATTGCCGTGCCATCACGCGTCATCATGCCAAGACGTTCTATATGGCAACCCGGTTTCTGCCGAACCATAAGCAGAGAAGTATATTTGCCATTTACGGTCTTTGCAGATATCTGGATGATCTTGTTGATGAAAGCGAAGATTTGATCCATCATAAAAAGATAAGCCACCTGGAAGTAGAGGAGAAGCTGGATCGTTTTCGGAATAAACTGATCAATACCTATCGCGGAACCGAACAGGATGATCCAATCCTGATAGCATTTTCGGATACACTGAATACATACAAGATTTCAATAGAGCTCCCCCTGCTTCTGATGGAGGGAGTCATGTCTGATCTGACTAAGAAGCGGTACAACACGTTCTCGGAGCTTTACGATTATTCCTATAAAGTAGCTTCGGTAGTGGGTCTGATGACCAGCGAAGTATTCGGTTACCATGATAAAAAAGCTCTCAATCATGCTGTGGATCTTGGTATTGCAATGCAGCTGACAAATATCTTAAGGGATGTGGGAGAGGATCTCAGCAGGGGAAGGATTTATCTGCCAGCTGAAGATCTTGATCGTTTTGGACTGACAGAAAGCGATCTTTTCTCGGGCGATCTCTCGCAGGAGTTTACAGATATGATGCGATTTCAGGTGCAGCGGGCACGTGAATATTATAAGAGCGCTGATAAGGGCATCCAGATGCTCAATAGAGACAGCCGCCTCCCGGTATGCCTCGCACGAGAAAACTACAGCCGGATTCTTACAAAAATTGAAGAAAACGGATACCAGGTATTTAATCGCAGAGCCTATCTCAATTCCACGGAAAAGCTATCCATGGTTCCCCGCGTGATGATGCAGCTTCGTTCAGCTTAGAATCGGCTAATCTTCTTTAATAAGCAGGAAAAGCGCTTACACAACAATAATTTTTCCTCTATCTTTCCTTCTTAACAGATCGGGAAACTAATCTTTAGAGGATATGCAGCGCGAATATATCAAGTGGAAAAGTCCAAGTCTTGGAAGGGATATGGAAATGCTCATTTTCGGGAAAAGCGGAACACCGGTGATTGTATTTCCAACGGATGAAGGCCGTTTCTTCGAATGGGAGGATCAAGGCGGTATGGATGCCGTTACGGAGCAGGCTGAATCGGGGTATAATCAGTTTTTTTGTATTGATTCCGTTGCCGAGGAAAGTTTTTTGAATCCGGATGTAGATCCTTACACGCGCCTGATGAGGGAGAATCAGTACGAAATGTATATTGTAGATGAAGTACTGCCCTACATTGAAGAAGTAAACAGCAATCCGTTTGTTATATCAGCGGGAGCTGAACTGGGTGCCTATCAGGCACTTCGAATGGCCCTTAAACATCCTGAACTCTTTGACAAGGTGATCTCCATATCCGGCTTCTTTGATATAAACCGATTTATGGATGGTTTTAAAGATGACAACAGCTACTATAATAACCCTATTGAGTTCATTCCGAATTTGAATGATCAATCCATTCTTAAATCAATTTCATCTTTAGATCTGAGATTAATCAGTTATCTTAATGATCCTAACAAGGAACCAACATTGAAGATGAGTGATACCCTTTGGTTGAAGTTTCTGCAGCATGATACTACCGTGTGGGATGAAGAGACTGCAACCCCTTGGGCACTCTATCCGAAAATGCTCAGAGAAAATCTGATTTAATCTCATTATGCCCGAAATTAAAAAAGTGTTGATTGCCAACAGGGGTGAGATTGCCCTGAGGGTAATCCGTTCTTGCAGGGAAAAAAATATCTCAACCGTTGCTGTCTATTCTGAACCCGATGCAATATCCCCGCATGTATTGGCTGCCGACGAATCAGTTCTGATCGGTAAAGCTGCCTCCTCTGAAAGTTACCTGGTAATGGAGAAGGTGATCGACGCTGCTAAATTGACCGGGGCTGATGCTATTCATCCCGGATATGGCTTTCTCAGTGAAAATTCGGCATTTGCAAAGGCCTGCGAGTCAGAAGGATTGATATTTATCGGACCCAAGCCCTATGCCATTGAGGTAATGGGTGATAAAACACGTGCCCGGGAGCTGATGGCGAATGCAGGGGTTCCTTATCCTCCGGGAACAGAATCGGCCATGACGGACATTGACGAAGCCATGGAGATAGCCGATGAGATCGGGTATCCGGTGCTGGTTAAAGCTGCAGCGGGTGGCGGCGGAAAGGGAATGAGAATCGTATCAGACAAAAGTGATTTTGTGGGCAGCGTAAAAGCTGCAAAATCAGAGGCAAAAAACGCATTTGGCGACGACCGGGTTTACATCGAAAAATACCTGGAAGAACCCCGACACATCGAATTTCAGATCCTGGCCGATAGCCATGGGAATGTCGTGCATCTTTTTGAACGAGAGTGTTCAATACAGAGAAGGCATCAAAAAGTAATTGAAGAAGCACCTTCATCCATCCTGACTCCGGAATTGAGAAAAGAGATGGGCAAAGCCGCTGTAGAAGCTGCAAGATCGTGTAAATATGAAGGAGCCGGAACCGTAGAGTTTTTGGTCGACAAACACCTCAACTACTATTTTCTGGAAATGAATACCCGTCTGCAGGTAGAACATCCCGTGACGGAATTGATAACGGGCCTGGACCTTGTATCTCTGCAGATCGATATCGCGGAAGGCAAGAAGCTGCCCTTCAGCCAGGAAAATCTTTCAATAAATGGTCATGCTGTTGAGTGCCGGATATATGCAGAGGATCCGTCCAATAAGTTTTTACCGAGCACTGGAATGCTGAAAAGGCATCGCATACCGGCTGGACCCGGAATCAGGGTAGATGCTGGGGTGGAGGAAGGTCAGTCCGTTACCATCAACTACGATCCCATGATATCGAAGCTCTGCGCCCATGCCCACAACCGGGAGGCAGCCATACAGCGGATGCTCAGGGCACTCAATGAATATGAAATCTCCGGGGTCAGGACTACGATACCTTTTTGTGAATTTACTTTGCGTCATCCGGCATTTCGTGAAGGTAATTTTGATACGCATTTCGTTAAGGATCATTTTACAGAACTCTCATCTCCTGAAGATAATGAGCGACTCCTGGCTGCCCTCATAGCACCGTTGCTACGATCAGAGGATAGTCCCATCTCGAGGAATAGCAATAATTCAGAGAAGGATTACGGAGTTTCTGAATCAGCATCTGTGTGGTGGGAGAAAAGGAGAGTATAGCTGTGGAATCTGATCAGAGATTGTTCAAACAGCTGCAGAACCTGCTGACGGAGCAGCAAAATCCGGAAAGTACCGGGATTGATCTGGCTGATTCCAGAACCATTGTAAGCATCATCAACCGTGAGGACAAAAAAGTAGCAGGTTGTGTAGAGCAACGGCTGGATGTGATCGCTGAGGCGATTGATGCAATCGTTGAGGGTTTAAAGAAAGGAGGGAGGCTTCTCTATTTTGGGGCGGGAACCAGTGGCCGGCTGGGGGTACTCGATGCGGCAGAATGTCCGCCTACCTTTGGTACAGACCCCGAAACAGTTCAGGGATTTATCGCCGGCGGAAAGGAAGCGATGTTTGTTGCCCAGGAGGGAGCCGAGGATCGTGAGGAATACGGGGCAGATGAGATCCGGAGGCAACTTGTAACCGAAAAGGATATTGTGGTAGGACTCGCAGCCAGCGGACGCACTCCATATGTTCACGGAGCCGTCAAAGAAGCAGGCCGGATAGGTGCCGTAACCATTTTTCTCACAACGGTTTCAGGAGATCAGGTAGAAATTGATGCAGATTATATGATCGACATTCCTGTCGGACCGGAAGTAATTATGGGAAGCACCCGAATGAAAAGCGCCACAGCTCAAAAAATGGTCCTCAATATGCTAACCACAGGTGCTATGATACGGCTTGGCAAGGTTTATCAGAACGTGATGGTGGACCTCCAGCTGACCAACAAGAAACTGGAAGAGAGAGCTAAGCGGATTGTGATGATGCTGGCGGATATAAGCTATGATGAGGCTTCCGGGTACCTGAATCGAGCCGACCACCATGTGAAAACTGCACTTTTAATGGCTTTAACAGGTCTGGACAGAAATGAGGCAGAAAGATCTCTCGACGAACATAATGGCTTCATCCGCAAAGCGTTAAAGGAGTACGAACAATAAAAAATGTAAATGCAGAGAACCATTTACGCACTCTTTTTCGTTAGTGCATCAGTCATTGATAAATACCCCGTTATAAACTTTTCGGCAAATCAGGCGTAGAAAAACTCCTTGTTCAGCTCAAATCAAAAATCAGATCAGTCGGATATAGACTACAGGCAGCGAATATTACTCGCTGTTGTCATTGTAGAGGTGCTAATTCTGTCGTTTATGCACTTTTGGCCGTCATCCGAATATATCCCGCAGCTGGATTTTGAGATTCCGGAGCAGGAGAGGGTGTTTGTGGACGAGATTCAGATTACACGCCAGCAGACCTCACCGCCGCCGCCCCCAAGGCCCATGGTTCCGCAGCCTGTTCCAAGTGATGAAATTATTGAAGAGGAGATAGAAATTGACATGGATCTGGATATACCCGAACTGCCGGATCTTCAGGAAGGCTTCGGGACAGGAACGGAAGGTGATGAGGAGCGGATCGTCAGTAATCCTCAAATCCCGCCCACAGTCGTGCGAATCGTGGAGGCTACAGCTCCCTCTGTAGTACCGGATGAGTACAAAGGACGGCTGGAAATGATCGTCAATTTTTTGGTGGACAAAGAGGGCCGGGTTGAGGAGGTCAGTATTATGGAAATACGCCTTTATGATGATGAGGGTGGGTATGAACAACTCCCGGTTGTGCAGTATGGACTGATGGATGCCGTGCTGAAAGCCGCCATGCAGTGGCGTTTTCGTCCCGCCCGGCAGGACGGCGAAATTGTAAAAGCCTTTACCCGGCAGCGTTTCAATTATTGATAGAGAATCCTGATTGAATAACGTTGATCAAACCGGTATCTTGGCGCTCCTGTTGAACAAAATGAGCAGGAAAAACGGCTGGCTTAAGCCGTAAAATTTATTGGAGAGGTGCCAGAGTGGTCGAATGGGCTCGCCTGGAAAGCGAGTGTGCCGTGAAAACGGTACCGAGGGTTCGAATCCCTCCCTCTCCGCCATTTCAATTCTAGAATTTACTTAAATGCTCTAAAATCTTATATTTAGACGTAGAAGGGGATTCTATGATACCAGATATTTCCAGATTTAACCAGATTTTGGTTGAACTATTTAGTGACCATACTCAAGACAGGGTCAATGGTCACTGGAATTATTTGATGCATCTCTGAAAGATGTTCTACGAAGGAAAATAGATCTGTTTTTAATTGCCTTTCTATTAACAGAAACAATTATTCAAATTCGTGGAATAGTTATGTATAAATCATTAAACACATTATACACAATTCGTAAAAATCAAAGATTTAGGATTGGTCCGGCATAGACAAAACTTTGCAGATATGTTTTCCCGTGATGAATTGTTAAGGGACTGAAACTCCTATTTCTGAAAAGGAATAGTCTTTTGATTCTTACTGAAAGTTTATTCTAAAAGTAATTGTGGGATTTACGGACGCTTCTAGGGAGGGTGAATAACTTTTGGTTGCCGTTATTTCAATCGGTACGGTTTCCCATTGATCCACGATTTCTGATCCCTTTCCAATCCCAATCAATGCACCGGCCAGGCTGCCT
>JAWVZW010000021.1:0-12961 GCA_033721975.1 Balneolaceae bacterium | reverse complement strand
CCGATTTCGCCTGTAGGATTGAATTGGGTAATGGGTGACATTTCGGTTATTCAGTCAACCCTCAGCCAGGAATGGCAATTATCTAATCCTGTTTTATCAGAAACGTTTCAGGGCAGATCTGATCCTCAGATTCTTCTTTATTCCGAAGTTGAAACCGAACAAGCTGATCAAATTTTAAATGAAGCAGCCAATGTTTTAAACAAAATACAGGATGAAACGGGTATAGCGTATCCATTCAGAGATCTGCAAATTGTTCTTTTGAGGGATGATTTTTGGGAAACCAAGGCTTATGGAGCCGGTACCATTTATCTTTTTGAAAATCGCGGAGATCTGATTTCGCAGGTCAGAAGATCAGTTATAAGCCAGTGGTTTGGTGCAAAACTTAGAGAAAGGCAATGGACTGATGCGGATGCAATATTGATGCTTCAAGCCTGGCAGTTATTCCGTAACAATAGCATTCCCGATACTTCCCGGAATACTCCGGAACCTTACAATACTTTTGATGCATCAGAACTGGGTCCATGGATTGCGTTTTTTAATTCTGAGGCTGATATGGCTATTTGGAATAGCAAGCTTATGGATGTTGTGAATCAGCTATTTTTAGAGGGAACGTATACATTGTCATACAATGAATTAGCAAAGGCAATTTATACTATTTCTGGAAGATCTTATTTTGACGGTATCCAATTGCCCGAACCTGTTGCTGTGCAGAGTGACTCAATCCACAGCTATAGGGTGGACGTATCACCGGACCCCGAAAATGGTACCGTTCAAATACACTTGCAGTCAGTATTAGATCCTCTTCAAGAACTTGTGAATGTTACGGTCCATATCGAAACATTAACCGGTGAGATTTCTGAGCAAATCACGTTTACGGGAGATGACGACCGTGTAATACTAACCGTCCGGGATCCCATTGAAAATCTAACCCTTGATGTACAGAATTCTGATAATGTTCAACTGGATGTATACAAGCCGTTTCAGTATTGGATTTACCAGCTCCAAAATGCTGAAGACTCAGAGAGAAGGGTAAAGGCAGCTGAAAAATTGTCCGGATTTTCTGATAATCCTGATCTTCAGCTGGCATTGACGGACATTATTCAGCGTGAAGAAAATGTATCTGTGCAGTCACAAATTTTGCAAACCTTATCCCAGGTGACAAAGGGTGCATCGGGAACAGAGCAGTTTTTCCTGCAGCGATTGAATAATTCGTATCCGGACTCCATACGTATTGCATCTATTGAAAGTCTTTCTGCCTATCCAAACAACGATCAGGTTGTATCGCGCCTAAGATCAGTGTTATACGAAGCAGATAGCGGTATAGTGCGTCGGGCAGCCATTGAAACACTTTTCCAGGTAACAGAACCCGATGCATTTCTGAACATCATGGAAAACGTGATCACTGAAGAGCGTGCGTTGGAAGAAGTGCCATTTATCCTGAATAAAATTGCTGAAAAGGAGAGACAAGAAGCAGCCATACGGTTTGCAGAGACTTTTATCACGGATAATTTTCCTTATCAGGTTCGTAAAGGTGTACTCGATCTTCTTTTTGAATATGACAGATCTCAGGAGGATTGGACCAACCGGGTTCAATCGCTTCTGTTTGATAAAGATCCCCGGATTCGATTCTATTCGGCAGATGCCTTAAAATTGATCAATCAGGAAGAAGCAGAATCTCTTCAGAATCTCAGACTTTCAGAAGAGTATGATGAGAGGGTAAGAAGAAAACTTCAAGGCACCAGTCGCTAAGCAGAGTGAGATTTACTCTGCTATTTTGTTACTGTTTGATCCACTTGGCAAGATCTTTAAAACTGGCTGACTTCCCATAGCTAAGAATGCCAACCTTGTAAATTCTTGCACTGAGCCACATCGTACCCATAAAGGTAATGATCATCAGAAAAATGGCAGTCAGCGGCTGCCAAAGTGGTACCTCTGTGATGGCAATACGGGTCACCATCACGATGGGAGAGAAGAAAGGAATCATCGAGCCTATAACTGATAAAGCACTGTCAGGGCTTCTCATGGCATGAAAGAGGATCAGATAAGCGATCATAATCGGAACGGTAATAGGAAGCATGAGTTGCTGCGTATCCGTCTCTGAATCAGCTGCTGAGCCGATGGCGGCAAATAAGGAGCTGTAAAGCATATAACCAAGAAGGAAAAACAGAATAAAATAGATAATCAGAGAAGTTTCAATCGTGGGTATATCCAGAAAAGCCGGTAAATCGGCATTTGCAGCCGTATTGATTTCAGCTGGCAGTTCTTCGGTAGCTGCTGCCGGTATACTGGAAGGCATCAGTGAGGCTGCTATGGGTCCTGCAAGAGCAGAAAGACCGCTCATGGCAAGAATCCAGATCCCGAACTGAGTGATGGCTATGGCACCTACGCCTGCCATTTTTCCGGCCAGAAGCTCAATAGGCCGAACGGATGAAGTGATGACTTCGATGATACGATTCGTTTTTTCTTCAATTACACCCCTCATGATGTAACCGCCGTAACCGAAGATTGCACCGAATATGATGATGCCCATAAAAAAACCAACCATCGACAGTAATTCCGTATCATCCTCGCTCTCTTCACCTTCCCGGGTAAGTCTGCGTGATTCAAGTGCAATTCGGGATTCAAAAATACTTCTGATATCTTCGCTCACTTCTGCCCGTCTAAGTCTTTCCTGCCGAATGGATTCACGAAGATCACTTCGGACGGTTGTAAGAAGCTGTAAACCGCCGCTGCCGCTGTAGATCAACTCAAGGGGCTGGTCACCGTCAATATTTTCATTGGTGATCAATACATAGCCGGTCAGTTCTTCCCTTTGAACCATGGCTCTGACTGAGTCAACCGGAAGATCCGTTATGTCTGTATACTCATCAGCATTAGATTCTTGAAGTGTGCTGATAATCTGGCCGGATTCATCACTGATTCCAATAGTATAATCAATTTCAGTATCCCAGACGGCAATAAAGATCCCTACAGCAATCAACAGTGCAAAGCCCACGGGAACGAGAATAGTAGCCCAAATGAATCCCTTACTTTTAACACGGGTCAGATACTCCCGCTTCATCACTAAAAATGTTTGCCTCCAGTTCATGCCTTGAGCTCCTCTTGCTGTTGCTTCCTGATATTATCTTCTCCTACCACGGAGATAAAAATTTCATTCAGTGATGGTTCTACGAGCTGAAATTTATGTATTTCGGCTGCTTCCATTGCTTTTTGAAGAATCGTTTGTGCGTTTAGTCCGTCCAGAATGCGAATTTCAGCAAAATTTGTCGACCGGTTGTTGATTCTGACGTTATCAAGCTGATCCAGGAATGACCCGTCACCTTGAAATTCAATGAGTACCGTGTTTTTACCGAAATCTTTTTTAATACTTCTCAGATTGCCTGTTAGCACCACTTTACCATTATTGAACAGACAGATATCATCACACATCTGCTCAACCTGTTCCATCCTGTGAGTGGAGAATAGGATGGTTTTCCCTTTATCTTTTAGCTCAATGATGATCTCTTTGAGCAGTTCACTGTTGATGGGATCCAATCCGCTAAAGGGTTCATCAAATATGTATATTTCAGGATCATGAACAATTGTGGATATAAACTGAATTTTCTGGCTCATACCCTTCGAAAGTTCACCTACCACCTTTGAATGCCAATCATAGGCATCGAACCGTTTGAGCCAGTATCGGATTTTTTCTCTCGCATCGTGAGCAGATAAGCCTTTCAGCTGTGCGAGGTACAGCAGCTGTTCACCAACCTTCATCTTTTTGTAAAGACCGCGTTCTTCCGGCATATAACCGATCATCTTTTGAGTCTCAGCACTTGCGCGAATTCCATTGATCATTACGTCACCCTCATCAGGAAGGATGATGTAGTTTATCATGCGAATGGTTGTCGTTTTCCCTGCACCATTTGGTCCCAGCAACCCGAAAATTTTACCTTTTCCGATATTAAAGCTGACATCATCTACAGCCTTGGTATCACCAAACGATTTACTTACGTGTTTTACCTCTATGGTATGAGTCACTTTGGTAAATTTCTATCCGATTATTTTTATTCCATTTTTATGCGAAGAACAGTATAAAAAAAAAGCACTTCAAAAAGTACATTCAGAGACAAAAATAACAGCTTTTCATGATATAGGATTCGTGGATTATTTAATCACAGGCGTTCATTGCAGAAGTTCGAATCTTTTTCTTATTTGACAACGCTGCATGAAGAACTTTATAAATTATCAGTAGTCATGTTCAAACATTTATGGAAATAATCCACATTACGGCCGAATGTTATCCTGCTGCAAAGGCGGGCGGGCTGGGTGACGTTGCAGGAGCACTGCCTAAATATCTGAATAAACTGGGACACTCTTCTTCGGTTATTCTGCCGTATTATCAAACGTCCTGGCTGCAGTCAGCTACGACGACACCTGTATTTGAAGGGTCGGCACCGTTTGGTACTGATTCATTTTTCTTTAGAGTACATTCCCTTAAAAAGCCCGAACTTGGATTCCCTCTGTACCTGATAGAAATTCCCGGACGATTTGATCGGCCCGGTGTATATATTGATCCATGGTCCGGTCATCCGTATTGGGATGAAAAGGAACGATTTTTCAGTTTTCAGATTGCAGCTCTCGAATGGCTCACCCAAAACGACCTTGAACCGGATGTTATACACTGCCATGACCATCATACTGCTCTCGTACCTTTCATGATGAGTCATTGTTTCAGGTTTGATGAATTTGCACAAACACCTTCGGTATTAACCATACATAATGGCGAATACCAGGGCAGGCATGATATAGGGAGTTATGCCATTCTACCTGCATTTAATCTCAGTAAAATTGGTTTACTGGATTGGAATGGAAGCTTGAATTCTCTTGCTGCGGGTATTAAATCAGCATGGAGGGTTACAACAGTATCAAAGGGCTACATGGACGAACTTCTTGAGAACTGTCATGGGTTAGAGACGTTACTGCAGCATGAACAGCAGAAAACACTGGGAATTCTGAATGGCATTGATACTGAAGTTTGGAATCCGGCCACAGATGAGTATCTGGATAAAAACTATTCCAAAAAGAATTATAAAACCGGTAAGAAGCTAAACAAAGAGCAGCTTTGCAGTGAATTTGAACTGGATGCAAAAAAGCCTCTTTTTTCTTTTATTGGCCGTCTTGTCAGAGAAAAAGGGGCGGATCTGTTGCCGGGTCTGATACAGCGCTGCAGGGAGGAAGGCCTGGATGCATCGTTTTTTGTTTTGGGTACGGGAGATCCCGCACTTCATGAGATCTTCAGGCAGCTCCAAAGTGAAATGATGGGCTATTTTGATACGCGTTTGGAGTATAATGAGAAATTGGCGCATAAGGTGTATGCAGGTAGTGATTTTATTCTAATGCCATCGCGGGTTGAACCGTGCGGCTTGAATCAGCTTTATTCTATGCGGTATGGTACAGTCCCGCTTGTCAGAAATACAGGCGGATTGGCAGATACCGTCATCGACATTGATGAAGAAAATGGGTACGGATTAGTGTTTGATGACTTTAATCTTGATCAGGCGTTCAATGCCGTAAAAAGAGGAGTGGAATTCTTCTACAAAAAAGAGTTTTTTGAAAATAGACGTAAAGCCATCATGGATCTGGACTTTTCGTGGGAAAAGGCTGCAGAAAATTATGTTGAACTATATCAATCTCTTAATCAAACTATAGGCAAATAATGAGCAGTAAGACAATAGCCATTATACTGGGAGGCGGCAGGGGTACAAGGCTAAATCCTCTTACAAGACACAGAAGTAAACCGGCAGTTCCCATCGCAGGTAAATATCGATTGGTGGACATACCGATTTCAAATTGTCTGAATTCTGGGATTCGTAAAATTTATGTTCTTACACAGTTCAATTCAGCTTCCCTGAACAGGCATATCAAAAATACCTACAATTTTGACCTGTTCTCACATGGTTTTGTAGATATACTGGCTGCAGAGCAAACTCCCAAAAGTTCTAACTGGTTTCAGGGCACTGCTGATGCCGTCCGCCAATCGATCCATCATTTAGCCAATCATGAATATGATCATGTATTGATTCTTTCCGGCGATCAGCTATATCAGATGGACTATAAAAAACTCATAGAAAACCATAAGGAAGCCAAAGCAAATCTGACGGTGGCTACAATTCCTGTAAATGCGGACGATGCCCCCGGATTTGGTATCATGAAGACAGATAAAAGCGGTGAAATCAGCACATTTGTTGAAAAGCCTCCCACAGAGGAACTCTCAAAGTGGCAGTCTGAAACATCGGATGAGATGAAACAGCAGGGCAGGGTTTACCTGGCTTCCATGGGTATATATGTCTTTAACAAAAGCGATCTGCTCCGCCTTTTCGAGGATAACCCCGACGCTACTGACTTTGGCAAGGAGATCATACCAAAGGCAATAGATGGCGGTGCTAAGGTGATCAGTTATCCATACAGTGGGTACTGGACCGATATTGGGACAATCAGCTCTTTCTTTGACGCCAATCTGGCTTTAACTGATACAGTGCCTGATTTCAATCTTTATGATAACGAGCGTCAGATTTTTACCCGTGCCCGTTTACTGCCTGCATCCAAGCTAACAGGTACATCCACCGATCACGTGCTTATAGCGGAAGGATGTATTATAGAGGCGAGCCGGATAGAGCGGTCGGTGATAGGAATACGTTCACGTATCGGAAGGGGTACTACAATTGAACATTCCATTATCATGGGTAATGACTATTTTGCGACCGAAGAAGAACTTACCAGCCAGTCGAATGAAAAACCCCTGATGGGAATCGGGCAGCGATGCTTTATCAGCCGGGCAATTGTGGATAAAAATGTCAGAGTCGGCAATGATGTTCGAATCGTCGGCGGTTCTCATTTAGAAGATGGCAAGTACGACAAATATTATGTAGTTGACGGAATCGTAGTCATTCAAAAGGGAACCATCATTCCTGACGGGTTTAGTATCTGATAAAAAGATTATTACCGGTCATCTTACCATTGTCCATAGTCGATAGTCAATATAATTCAAAAAAAATGCCGCTTCATTGGCAAAGAAGCGGCATCTAAAAAAAATTACAGGCTGTTTAGATAATGATCAGAGGATGCCTTTAAGCGTTTCTCCGATTTCAGCTGGACTCTCGGCTACAGTTACGCCTGCGGCCCGAAGTGCTTTCTTTTTGTCTTCAGCAGTCCCTTTTCCGCCTGAAATAATTGCACCGGCATGACCCATTCTTCGGCCGGGAGGCGCTGTGCTTCCCGCAATAAACGCTACAACAGGTTTACTGACATGTTCCTTGATATAAGCTGCAGCTTCTTCTTCAGCAGAACCGCCAATCTCACCAATGAGAACAATGGCATCTGTATCCGGATCGTCCTGAAACAGTTTAACGGCATCCGTATGGGTTGTTCCAATCACCGGATCACCACCAATTCCAATCGCAGTACTTTGTCCCAGTCCCACTTTGGTAAGCTGATCAACGGCTTCATACGTCAGGGTTCCTGATCTGGAAATGAGTCCGATATTACCGGGAGAGAAGATCATCGCTGGCATAATGCCAACTTTTGCTTCACCCGGTGTAATTACGCCGGGGCAGTTTGGTCCTACCAGAGTGGCACCATGATTTTTTACCACTTGTTTTGCTTTTACCATATCCTGAACGGGAATCCCCTCAGTAATACAGATGATAACCTTGATTCCAGACATTGCGGCTTCCATGATGGCATCCGAAGCAAATGCCGGAGGAACAAATATGACAGATGCATTGGCTCCTTCTTTTTCGACGGCGTCTGCCACGGTATTGAACACAGGTTTTTCAAGATGTTTTTGTCCGCCTTTTCCGGGGGTCACACCTCCAATTACATTAGTTCCATACTCGATCATTTGTCCGGCATGAAATGTTCCTTCGCTGCCTGTGAAGCCTTGTACAATCAGGCGGGTATCATTGCCAACTAATACACTCATGAATCAGGTTTATTTATTTTGAGAATTTTATAGAAAATGTTCGGCTGTGAATATACCCTAATTGCTTTCAAGCCACAAGAAAGGTATTGGAGTTAGCGGTATGAAAGCATGAATTATCACGATTACGGTCTATTGATACTGCTTGTAGCCTGTCTATCATTTCGGTATTATTTTAATCTATGATCACTGATGATAAAAAAGAGGAAATTCGTCAGACGGCTGATATCGTCGAGGTTGTTGGCGATTATGTAAAACTCAAAAAGTCCGGAAGCGGATTCGTAGGATTATGTCCTTTTCATAATGAAAATACACCCTCTTTTCATGTCACCCCACAGCTCGGAATTTATAAATGTTTCGGCTGCGGTGAGAGCGGCGATGTATTCAGTTTTGTCATGGCAATGGAGGGTATCAGTTTCCCGGAATCATTGCGGTCACTTGCCGATCGATATGGAATAGACATTCCTGATGAGCATACAGATGGCGATGATGAACAAACCAGACTCCGTGAGGGAATCTATCATGCCCTGAAATTTGCCGGACTGTTCTATTACCGACAGCTTTTGGAATCCGAAGATGCGGCCAAGGCAAGAGATTATCTGCAAAAAAGAGGGTATGACAAAGATACCATTCGGGCCTTCGGACTAGGATATTCACCCGGTGGATCAGCATTGCACAAAGCAGCAACTAAAGAAGGCATCCCTGAAGAGTATCTGTTGAAGGCAGATCTTATTAAATCCAGCACCCGTGGAGATGGCTACTATGATTCATTTCGGGACCGATTGATGTTTCCCATTTTTAATCCCTCCGGCAAAGTGATTGCTTTTGCAGGCAGAATACTGGATGAAACCAAGAAGACAGCAAAATACATCAATTCATCACAGACTCTGGTTTATCACAAAAGTGAAGTAGTATATGGGGTAAATTTTGCAAAGAACGAAATCCGAAAAGAGGGTGAGGTTATTCTCGTAGAAGGATATACCGATGTCATTACCATGAATCGTCATGGGATAAAGAATGTCGTTGCATCAAGCGGTACATCCCTAACTTCCGGGCAGATCAAGATATTGCAGCGGTATGGCAATCGAATCGTTATGATTTATGATGCAGATTCTGCAGGACAAGCCGCCATGGAGAGAGGAATGGACATTGCACTGGAACAGGGGATGGAAGTGCTTTTAATGGAACTACCGGAGAATCAGGATCCTGACTCCTTTGTAAAACAGTTTGGAAAAGAATCATTTCTCGAATACAAAAGAAAGAACGTCGAGGATTTTGTCACCTTCACTTTAATGAAAGCAGAAAAAGAGGGTAGGATGGAGCGTCCCGGGGATCGGTCAGCAACCATTCGTAATATTTTGCAAAGCATCGCGCTAATACCTGAAGAGCTGGAACGCCAGGTTTTTGTACAGCACCTTCATCAAAAAACACAGAAATACAGAAAAGGAAGTGATCGCGAACTTTTCCAGCAGCTTGAAAAAATCCTTGCCGAAAATAAAAGGAAACAAAGATTTTCACCCCGCCAAAAAAGCTTGGAACCACCAGCCTATCTTTCCGGTGGCCCTGAAAATCTGGAAGACGAATCCGGATATCCATCCGCTCAAACTGCCGCAACCGGACCTGAAGAATCCGAGTTAAAAAATCGGAAGCGCCCTCATTATGAGATGGAGGTGATCAGGCTCATGCTTCGATATGGTGAAAATATGGTTCGCTTTATCGGACATAATGTGGCCGAAGACCATTTTGAAGACGAAGAGCTGAAACAGTTCTATATAGATATTATCCAGCGTCATGTTCAGGGGGAAAAAATTACCGTAGATCACTATAGTGAAAGAGAATCACCTTATCCGAAGCTTTTGGGGGATGTTCTTCTTGAAAGATATACGCTCAGTGAAAAACATTCTGAAAAAACGGGGAGTGTATTTAAAAGAGATAAAAATCCTTTTAAATCTGCTAAAGCATCCATGAAACCCCTTCATTTATACTTTTTTGAACGAAAGAGAAGGGCATTAGCATCAGAACTGAAAAATGCAGAGGGCGAGAACAAAACCCGATTGATGAAAATGATTACCAAAGTTCAGAAGGAGATCACACGAATTCAGAAGACTCCTGCGGATGAACTTTTTGAGGATCCTGAGTTCATTAAATCGGATTCAGATCAAAATACGAGCGAATTCCAATATAAAATGAAATCAGAGAGCTGATAGATCTTTATTGTGATCATTATATAAAAGATCCCTACTGGTATTAATAGTGGTCATCTCTGATGAGAAATGGACTTTTCAACTACCTTGCTGAATCTCAAACTATATGCCACCCATGTCTGATATGAAACTGAACGATCTGGATATCGCACTGAAAGCGGCGATGGAGGGTGCACAGGTAATAAAAAGTTACAGGGATAAAAAACTCAACACACGGGAAAAAGGTCATCATGATCTGGTTACGGATGCTGACATTGCCACTGAAAAGAAGATTTTGTCGGTTATCACTAAATATTTTCCGAATGATCAAATCCTTGCTGAAGAAACTGCCGGTAACAATAGTCTTACTTCAGAAAGAACCTGGATCGTAGATCCTATAGATGGAACAACCAATTTTGCCCATGACTTTCCAATTTATTGTGTTTCGGTAGCTCTTTGGGAACATAAAAAACCAACTACAGCTGTGGTCATTGAAGTGAATCGAAATGAAGTATTCACTGCACAAGAGGGAAGGGGAGCTTTTTTAAATGGAAAACCTATCAAAGTATCTGATACCCGCCAACCCAGGGATGCTTTTATTGCTACCGGTTTTCCGTATAACGATCTCTCACTCGTGGATCCGTATCTAAAATTATTCAGACATTTAATGGAAGAACTACAGGGAATTCGAAGACCGGGTGCAGCTACATATGATCTTTGCTGTGTGGCTTGCGGCAGGTTCGACGGATTCTTTGAATATTCTTTACAGGCCTGGGATGTAGCTGCAGCTTCATTGATTATAAAGGAAGCAGGAGGGATCGTTACAAACTGGATGGGAGAGGATGACTGGCTTTTTGCAGAACGGCTAATCGCCGGCAATCGTCACATTCACAATATTCTTCTTGAAAGAATTCGAGACTATATACCAATGAAATTATCCAAAAATATCCGTAACCTTCATTCATCATCTTAAGACTGTATACTACCTATTCAAATTTCTGAAACTTTATTCCATTTGTATGGTTGAAGTCCAGTCTGATTGAGTAATCGTATTTATACATTATCATCTTACAGAAGTTAAGTATCGCTAATCCGGCTTAGTTTGCAAGACTCTTCTTATAGTTATGGCATCAAAAAATAATTTTAAATACCACATATCCATGCAGTGACTATAGGACAGAAATGTCTGAACTTGAAGAAGGTTAAGTCAGTAACTGCGAAGCAACAAACAATTTGCTGATAATCCCGGATAAAGAATTAACCCGAAGCTCAAAATTTTTGTAACACTTTGAAATTCGGCTGCTCTTTATACCTGTGATCCGTGAAAACGGTCTATTACTCTAACAAAACAACACAACGTTTTACTAAAACAACACAACTAAACAAAGGTAAACTACAATGGGTCAACAACAATTATTACTCGTTATTCTCGTAACAATCATCGTGGGTATCGCGACGGTTGTAGCTATCAACACCTTCGGTGCTGCTGCTGATTCTGCTAACCTTGACGCTGTTCGTCAGGACGTAGCTCAAATCGCTGCTGCTGCTCAAGGTTACTATATGAAGCCCGATATGCTGGGTGGCGGTGGACGTTCATTTGACGGTATTACGTTCAATGACATAGCTTTTGCTGCTTCTGGAGTTTCTGCAGATGGTCTTACTGCTGAGAACGAAAACGGTCGTTATGTTCTTCCTGCTATTGCAGATGGAACCAACGCTCAAACTTTCGATGTGACAGCTTATCCTTCAAGTGGTGAAGGTTACACCCCAAGTACTATTACTGACGGTGATATCACTACTGCAGGTGCCAACGGTTCAACAACCGGTACAGCAACTGTTAACGTGAATGATGCAACTGCTGTTTCTTTCACTGGTGGTAGCTAATTTCAAAATTCTTTTGAAATGATTAACCTTCCGGATCAAAAATCCGGAAGGTTTTTTTATGTCCAAAATTTACTACTTCATACTATCCGCTTATCTGATTCTTGGCCCATATTTGCGCCTGCCAGGATTACGCTATCATGACAGTCAGAGAATCTGGCAAATAGTTATTCTATCTCTGATTTCTCTTGGATTTCTGTATCAATGGTTCATACTAAATCTAGGGAAAAAGAAAACACAAGTTAACTCATCTATTCAAAATCCCTCGTCGATCGCGTTGATCGGAATCTTCATTGTAGGATTTATTTCTGTACTTTTTTCCGAGTATATTGAGTATGCTCTTCTTGAATTTACATTTACATTCCTGATCATTTTCTTTGTTATCCTTTTATCACCCTCATCGCAATTTGATCATTACCATCTGGGTAGATTTATATTCATTACTTCTCTCATTTATTCATCCATTTATGTAATCATATTTATTGGGAATTATATTACATCTTATATAGATCCGATGGTCCTTTTATGGCCGGAAAAAATCACTTACACGATTACCATTGGGAACACGACGCTGACCGGAAAAGATGTTCTGTATTTCTCCAACAAAAGATTTTTCAATCATACACAAACATGGACCTTTCCGATCCTATTTTCTATGATCACTTTTTTCAAAGCAAAGCGTAGTGAATGGACGAACTTAGAAGTCGGTTTGCTTTTCTTTCTTGCTTCTATGTGGTGGGTGTTGGTTTTTGCATCAGGCGGAAGGGGTACACTTGTAGCTGTATTGGGCTCTGCAATAATTGTACTAATTGTTTTCAAAAGAGATGCAAGACAGTACCTAAAAGCTGTTTTTTCGACCCTTATAGCAGGGTCTGTGGCTTATTTACTACTTTTTATCGTACTGCCAGCTAGTAGAGTCGCTCCATTACTTACATTG
>JAWVZW010000020.1:0-13012 GCA_033721975.1 Balneolaceae bacterium | reverse complement strand
TCTAATTATTAGATAACCCCACCCGCCAGAGGTTAAAAGCCACAATCACAAGTTACACTGCGATTTCATCTTACGACCTCTGGCGGGAAACGTATATCCACCAGGCACATGAAATCAACACATAACGCGTCTCAAGCTCACAACACTTCCCCTGCTCCCCCGCTCAAGTCCGTTGAACATCCTATTGCATCTCCTGAAGCAAAATCAGACAATGGCGCCAGCATCCTCATCAAAACCCTGACAGATCTGGGTGTGGATACCATTTTCGGATATCCCGGAGGAGCGGTTCTTCCTGTTTACGATGCCCTTTTTGACAATCATGGCCTTCATCATGTATTGATCCGCCATGAACAAGCCGGCACACATGCCGCCGATGGATATGCGCGGGCGACCGGAAAACCGGGTGTCGTATTGGTTACATCAGGCCCCGGAGGCACCAATACAGTCACCGGTATCGCAACCGCCATGATGGACTCCATTCCGCTGGTGGTGTTTACCGGACAAGTGCCTTCCAGCGTGATTGGAAACGACGCCTTCCAGGAAGCCGATATTGTCGGCATAACACGTCCCATTACGAAGCAAAACTACCTTGTGAGGGATGTTGCAAATTTGGAACACGTGATCCGTGAGGCATTTCATATCGCAACGAACGGGCGTCCCGGTCCGGTTCTCGTGGATCTTCCAAAGGACATGCTGAACACAACGGGACGCTTTTCAGGAATGAAGAAAGTAGAGATTCCGAGCTTCAAGCCAACCCTCAATGGACATCACCCTCAGATTAAAAAAGCTGCGGAAATGCTGTCTCATGCAAAAAAACCGCTGATTTATGCCGGCGGAGGAGTTATTTCCGGCAATGCCTGGGAGGAACTCACTGCATTTGCAGAACGGATGAACATCCCGGTTACCACAACGCTGATGGGATTGGGTGCTTATCCCGAAAGCAAACCGCAGTCTCTTGGCATGCTCGGCATGCACGGAACCTGGTACGCCAACATGGCGATGACAGAATGTGACGTACTCCTTGCTGTGGGAGCCCGGTTCGATGACCGGGTTACGGGACGATTGGATGGATTTTCTCCTAATTCCCGCAAGATACATGTCGACATCGATCCATCCTGCATTGGGAAAAATGTTCCGGTGGAAGTGCCCATCGTCGGCGATGTAAAAAAAGTCATTCCCTCCATCGACCGCCTGGCTAAGCCTCCAGACTATGCGGATTGGTGGAGAACCATCAACACCTGGAAAACTGAACATCCGCTTGTAGTTCCGCAGGCGGGCGACAAGATCTACCCGCAGCATATGATGAAAATGATTGCGGAAGTTACGGAAGGCAACGCGATTGTCGTTACCGACGTGGGCCAGCATCAGATGTGGGCTGCCCAGCACTACAACTTCAATCACCCCCGTTCGTGGATCTCTTCCGGCGGACTTGGCACCATGGGATACGGATTCCCGGCAGCAATGGGAGCTGCCCTGGCTTGTCCCGATCGCGATGTAGTCTGCATTACAGGTGACGGCGGATTTCAAATGCTCTCCTGTGAGCTTGCCACAGCGGTCGAATATCAGATTCCTGTTAAAATTGCACTCATGAATAACGGCTGTCTCGGCATGGTTCGCCAATGGCAGCAGCTGTTTTACAGCAATCGAACCAGCTACTCTGTTTTCGGAAACAATAACCCCGACTTTGTAAAACTGGCTGAAGCCTATGGTGCCACCGCAATGCGGGCATCAAATCCTGCTGAGATGAAACAGGTGCTTACCGAGGCCATGGCCATTAAGGATGGACCGGTGCTGATGGATTTCCGGGTCGTGGAAACAGAAAACTGCTACCCGATGGTACCGTCAGGTGCTGCTCTTAACGAAATGGTTGAATCTGACGAGGAGTGTTCATGATGATAGTTCAAGCCATTGCCAAAGATTCCCGTCATACTCTCTCCGTACTCGTGAAGCATAACCTGAACACCTTCTCCAGGATCATCGGAATATTTAGTGGAAAAGGATTTGAACTCGAAAGCGTCACATTTGCATCAGAGGCTGAAAGGGGAATGGCCCGGATCACAATTACCACATATGGTGATGAAGAAACCGTGGAACAGATCAACAAACACCTTCACAACGTGATTGATGTACTGAAAGTAACCGATCTCACTCATAAAAAATGCATAGAGCGTGAACTTGCCATTGTGAAGGTCTCTACGGCTAAAGCCGGCCGACCGGAAATTATGCTCATTGCGCAGGCCTTTAAAGCAAAGGTGATCGATATCACCGCCGATAAACTGGCTCTTGAAGTTACCGGCAACACGGACAAGGTGGATGCTATGATCGAGGTCCTGAAGCCTTACGGAATCACGGAAATGTCCAGAACCGGCAGCGTGGCACTCAAACGAGAATTTCAGGGAGCTGCCAATATCAGCTGACTTCCAGCATCAATCAACCAAAACCAATCATCCGGATAATCGGATAATCAATACCCACCAAAAAACAGTCGACAAAAAGATGAAAGCAAAAACTTATTACAACGGAGATGCCAACCTCAATACCCTCTCAGGAAAAACGATCTCTATTATCGGTTTTGGCAGTCAGGGCCACGCTCATGCTCAAAACCTGATGGAAAGCGGAATGAATGTAGTGGTCGGTCTCCGGTCAGACAGTACATCCTGGGAAACGGCTGAAGCTGCCGGACTCACCGTGATGGAGACATCCAAGGCGGCAAAGGCGGGCGATATGATCATGGTATTGATTCCGGATCAACATCAGGCTGAGGTTTACAAGCAAAGCATTGAACCGTATCTGGAACCGGGAAATGCACTCATGTTTGCTCACGGATTCAATATTCATTTCGGGGGAATTGTACCGCCGGAAAACGTTGACGTGTTTATGGTAGCCCCGAAAGGTCCCGGACACCTGGTACGCCGGGTATTCACCGAAGGCTCAGGTGTACCCTGCCTCTTCGCCGTTTACCGGGATGCTACCGGCAGTGCCAAGGAATTGGCGCTGGCGTATGCCAAAGCCATTGGAGGTACACGCGCCGGAGTGCTTGAAACAACATTCAAGGAAGAAACAGAGACGGACCTCTTCGGTGAACAGGCTGTTCTTTGCGGAGGGGCGTCGGAGCTCGTTAAGGCCGGATTTGAAGTACTCGTCGAGGCCGGCTATCAGCCTGAAATAGCCTATTTCGAATGCCTGCACGAACTGAAGCTCATTGTGGATCTGATGTATGAGGGTGGCATTGAAAGGATGTATTACTCGGTGAGTGATACCGCAGAGTATGGCGGTTTATCCCGAGGAAAACGCGTGGTAGACCACAATACCAAAAAGAGAATGAAGGAAATTCTAAACGAGGTTCAGTCCGGAGACTTTGCGGATGAATGGATGAAGGAAAATGCTGAGGGCTTGCCGAACCTGAGCCGTATGAGAAGAAAACTGGGCGATCATAAAATTGAGCGCGTAGGGAAAACACTCCGGTCCATGATGAACTGGATTCCGGGTAATGAACAAAAACAGCCTGAACCGGAACCTGCAGAATAACTGATTCAAACGGAGAAACACAAAAGCCTTAGGCCTGAAGCACCTTCATTAAACATCCGAATTAAATCATGAACCACCACTCTCAACACATGCCAGATTCCATCAGCATATTTGACACCACCCTGCGTGACGGAACCCAGGGCGAGAACATCTGCTTTTCGGCTGAGGATAAATTCCGGATCGCCAAAAGGCTTGATGATTTTGGTATCGATTACATCGAGGGTGGATGGCCGGGGTCGAACCCGAAAGACATGGCGTTCTTTGAGAAAGCCAAGCACCACGTTTTCCGGCATGCAAAAATTGTGGCTTTTGGCAGCACATGCAGGGCCGGGAATCAACCGGATGAGGATCCCAACCTGAAAGCCCTGATTCAGGCCGAAACCCCCGCCGTATCGATTTTTGGGAAATCATGGCTTATTCATGTAAACGAAGCATTGGGTATCACTCCTGAAGAGAATCTCCAGATGATATCCGGATCTGTGAAGCACCTGAAATCTCATGGCAGGGAAATCATTTATGATGCAGAGCATTTTTTTGATGGATATAAACATAACCCGGATTATGCTATTCAAACACTATTGACTGCAGAATCATCGGGTGCGGATGTACTGGTTCTTTGCGACACCAATGGCGGCTCGTTGCCCCATGAGATTTCAACAATCCTAAGGGATGTAGCAAAGCATGTCTCTGCCCCGCTGGGTATCCACACGCACAACGACGGTGACCTGGCTGTCGCCAATTCACTGGCTGCTGTTGAAGCGGGTGCGGTACAGGTTCAGGGAACGATAAACGGATATGGCGAGAGATGCGGTAATGCAAATCTCTGTTCAGTGATTCCCAATCTGCAGCTCAAAATGGGATATCACTGTGTGCCGGATTCAAGCATTCCACGGCTTACAGCCCTCGCCAAATTTGTGAGCGAATTGGCCAATCTGGTCCCCGACAACAAGCAATCATATGTAGGAAAAAGTGCCTTTGCACACAAAGGGGGCATCCATGTGAGTGCAGTCATGAAGAATTCATCCACCTATGAGCATATCAATCCGGAACAGGTTGGGAATTGTCGACGCGTGCTGGTATCCGACCTCTCAGGGAAAAGCAACCTCAGTTACAAATCCAAAGAGCTGGGATTTGAATTCAGTAAATATTCAGAGAATAGCACGGCCATAGTCCGGCAGCTCAAGGCTCTTGAAAACGAAGGGTATCAGTATGAAGCTGCAGAAGCATCTTTTGAGCTTCTGGTAAAACAGATGACCGGTCAGACACCCGACTTTTTCAACCTGGAGGGCTTTCGTGTGATCGTGGAGCAGAATGCCAGCGGAGAGTCACGATCCGAGGCAACCATCAAGGTGAGGGTTCAGGATCAGGTGGAGCTCAGCGCCGCAGAAGGCAACGGACCTGTTCACGCCCTAGATGCTGCGCTTCGTAAAGCTCTGTTCAAATTCTATCCTGAAATTTCATCCATGAAGCTTCGCGACTACAAAGTGCGGGTGCTGAATGAGAAGAACGGAACCGCTGCAAAAGTCCGCGTATTAATTGATTCCGTCTCAGGCAACTCCGGATGGGGAACAGTCGGAGTATCGGAAAATATCATGGATGCCAGCTGGCAGGCGCTGTCGGAGGGAGTAACCTACTATCTGATGAATAACAACAGTGTACCCGTTCAAAAACACGGCGCAGAATTGGAAGAAGCAACGACTTAAAACCAACTATCCCGGTTAAGGGATAGCTCTTATAAACACCAAAACGTCAAACATCATGAAACATCCAATCACCATCTTTGATACCACTTTGCGGGATGGGGAACAAAGCCCCGGCTACAGCATGAATCGCAGCGAAAAACTGCAGCTTGCCCTGCAGCTGGAGAAACTGGGTGCCGATGTGATCGAAGCCGGTTTCCCGGTTGCTTCCGATGGTGATTATGAAACTGTACGGGAAATCGGAAAAGTTATTAAAAACAGTACTGTGGCTGCCCTGTGCCGTACACGCAGAGTTGATCTGGAACGGGCAATATCTGCACTTGAATTTGCTGCCAAACCCAGGGTTCATACGTTTATCGCGACGAGTGATATTCATATGAAATACAAACTGAAACAGTCACGCGAACAAGTACTCGAATCGGCTGTGCGGGCGGTGGAATATGCCAAATCTCATTATGGCGACGTGGAGTTCTCTGCTGAGGACGCCTCCAGAAGCGATCCGGAGTTTCTGATTGAGATCTTTACGGCAGTCATCGAAGCCGGAGCAACCACCATCAATGTACCCGATACCGTAGGTTACGCACTCCCGTGGGAGTTTGGGGAGCTGATTCGCACTCTCAGGAATGGTATCCCCAATATCGATAAGGCCGTAATCAGCGTGCACTGCCATAATGATCTCGGTTTGGCCGTTGCCAACTCTCTGGTAGCCGTACAGAACGGTGCCCGCCAAATTGAGTGTACCGTAAACGGAATCGGCGAACGGGCCGGCAACGCTTCCCTCGAAGAAGTAGTGATGGCAATGGCCACCCGCAGTAACGATATGAATTTCACCACTTCGGTAAATACCAGGGAAATATATCCTTCCAGCCAGCTTCTCTCGCAGGTCACTGGCAAAGGGGTTCAGCCCAACAAAGCTATCGTCGGTGAAAATGCGTTTGCCCACGAAGCCGGAATTCATCAGCACGGGGTCCTCAATAATCCGTTGTGCTATGAAATCATGACTCCCGAATCAGTCGGACTTACCTGCAATAAGATCGTGATCGGTAAACACTCCGGCAGATTTGCCTTAGGGAAAAAACTCGAAAACATGGGATATCCATTGAATAAGGAGGATCTGAATCGCGTGTACGTCAGCGTAACCAGACTGGCAGACAGTAAAAAAACCGTGGATGATCAGGATCTCATCTCGGTACTGTCTATGATGAACCTCACGCAGCAACCCGCCGATTCCAGAAGATTTGCATCCGGCGGATAAAGGAAACCCTGAAAAACACCAAAACATAAATTAAACGAAGACCCGCAATCTTATGGGAATGACGCTTACAGAGAAAATTCTTGCCCGCCACAGCAATCGCGACAGTGTAAAACCAGGCGATAATGTCTGGGTTGACGTGGATGTACTGATGACGCATGATGTCTGCGGACCACCGGCCATCTCCATCTTTCAGCGCGAATTCGGAGAAGACGCCAGGGTTTGGGACCGGGACAAACTGGTCATCATCCCCGATCACTACATCTTTACCAAGGACAAATATGCCAACAGAAATGTGGATATACTCAGGGCATTTGCAGCCGACCAGGATCTGCCCCATTTCTACGATGTCGGTACGGACCGTTACAAAGGGGTTTGTCATGTTGCCCTTCCCGAAGAAGGCTTTACAAGACCGGGGGAAGTATTGTTTGGCACCGACTCCCATACCTGTACTGCAGGGGCGTTCGGACAATTTGCAACAGGTATCGGCAATACCGACGCCGCATTTATCATGGGAACCGGCAAACTTTGGGTAAAAGTACCCGAGACCATGCGGTTTGTGTTTGGAGGAGTGACAATCCCCCCTTACCTGATGGCTAAGGATATTATTCTGAGGATCATCGGGGATATTGGGGTGGATGGCGCAACGTACCGAACCATGGAGTTTGCAGGTCCCGGCATAAAGGCCATGACCATGGAAGACCGCATGACCCTGACCAATATGGCCATTGAAGCAGGTGGAAAAAACGGGGTCGTTGAGCCGGATGAGATCACGCATAAATATGTACAAGCGCGAACCGATAAACCGTACCAAAGCGTGACCAGTGATCCCGATGCAGAGTATCACAGTGAATACTTCTACAATCTTGAAGAGCTGGTACCGATGGTGGCAAAACCGCATAGCCCCGATAATAAGGCGACGGCGGAGGAACTTGAAGGAGTAAAGCTCGACAGGGCATATATTGGTTCCTGCACCGGTGGGAAAATGTCCGATTTTCGGGCAGCCGCAGAGATCATCTGGGGTAACAAGCTGAAAATTGACACTTACATAGTACCCGCCACAACTGAAATTGCCCGCGGCCTTGAAACGGAAACATACCTCGGAATCCCACTGATTGAAATTTTCAGAGAAGCCGGCTGCAAAATTGGTAATGCCTCCTGTGCAGCCTGCCTGGGCGGTCCGTCCGATACATTTGGCAGATTGAACCAGGAAGAAGTATGCATTTCAACCACTAACCGAAATTATCCCGGTCGCATGGGTTCGAAAGCTGCTCAGGTATACCTTGCTTCACCCTTCACGGTTGCTGCTTCAGCTGTGACCGGCGTAATTACCGATCCGCGGGTCTTCATCCAGGAAACGGTGATATGAACACTGCCATCTTTATTTAACGATACATACGATAAACTAACAGCTTGAACTTCATGAAAACCCAACCATCCACCATCAGCGGAAAAGCATTCGTACTGGGAAAAAATATCGACACAGATCAGATCATACCTGCAGCTCATCTGGTCTACAGCCTGAGTGATCCCGAGGAGCGAAAACTGTACGGTAAATATGCTTTATCAGGAGTGCCCTCTGCTGAGTCAGGATTGCCGGAAGGCAACATACCCCTTACCAATGAGGACTCAACTGAGAGTGACTTCAGTATCATTGTGGCCGGAGAAAACTTTGGCTGCGGATCCTCTCGTGAACATGCACCTGCCTGTCTGGAGATTGCCGGGATCAAGGCAATCATCTCACCCTCCTATGCCCGGATATTTTACCGGAACGCGGTTGACGGAGGGTTTCTCAGGCCATATGAAAGCGTTGAAGATCTGAGCGGTGTGATACACACCGGAGATGAACTCGAAATTGATCCTGAAAAACCGGCGCTCATCAACCATACTCAAAATTCGATCCATCCATTGAAACCGATGGGTAGTGCAGCAGATATTGTCAACGCAGGAGGCATCTTTGCATACGCCAGGCAAACGGGCATGATCCCACAATAGCTTTTTCTAAAATGCAACTTGAAGCATGCTGCATAAGATCCTGAATCAAAAAATTATAGAGTAACCTCATATTAAATTATGACCCGCAAAACCATTATTACTCTTCCCGGTGACGGGATCGGCCCTGAAGTTACAGAAGCAGCCGTGAGTGTTCTCAAAACTGCCTGCCTGGCTGAAAATGTTCAGATAAAAACCATAGAACGACATTTCGGCGGAATCGGATTTGAGCATGACGGAGAACCGGTTACCAGGGAAACACTGGATCTTTGCAAGAAGCATAAAATTGTTCTGATGGGAGCCGTAGGTGGCCCAAGATGGGACAACCTGAAACCTGAGCAACGACCCGAATCCGCTTTGCTCAAACTTCGGAAGGAGCTGAATGTCTATGCGAATCTTCGCCCAATCCGTGTACACGATGCTTTGGCATCGGCTTCCACACTCAAGGAGCATATTATCACGGGTACAGACATCCTGATAGTGAGGGAGTTAACCGGCGGAATCTATTTTGGCAGTCCAAGAGGCACCACAATCGAGAACGGTGAACCCCAATCGGTTGATACGATGGCCTACAGCCGGTCCGAAATTGAACGAATCGCCACAAAAGCTTTTCAGGCAGCCGGCATTCGTGATAAACGGGTTTGTTCTGTCGATAAAGCCAATGTTCTTGAAAGCTCCAGATTATGGAGATCAACGGTTGAAGAGGTCTCAAAATCTTTTCCGGATGTTGAACTCACCCATATGCTTGTTGATAATTGTGCCATGCAGCTAATCAGGAATCCGGGTCAATTCGATGTAATCGTGACGAGTAACCTTTTCGGTGATATTCTCAGTGATGAAGCAGCCATGCTGACCGGTTCTATCGGAATGCTTCCCTCCGCCAGTTTAGGGGATGGAAACGGTCTTTACGAACCTGTACACGGTTCAGCGCCCGACATTGCCGGACAGGGAATCGCAAATCCTTTTGCAGCCGTTGCCTCTGCCGCACTATTATGCAGGTACTCGTTAGGTATGGAAGAAGCCGCCCGCCGAATTGAACAGTCCATTCAGGCTGTTCTCACAAGCGGATTGCGCAGTGCTGATCTCTATACCGGAGAGGAAGGGACCCGATTGGCTGATACGGAAACTCTGCGAGAGGCCCTGTTAAACCACCTCTCTCAGCCGGCAGGTGTCTGAAGAAAAGGGGTGCCTGCACACTCTCCTGAAATTTTAATGCCGTCAACACATTCACATTCCGTTGGAAAAATCGGTATTTTCGTGCCTGACAGAAAAATCCTATCTCATATAGCACCTACAAATGAAAATTACGATACAGAGACTGAACCAAGACGTTCATATGGAAGCCGTCAATGAAGATGGTGTTTCCGTTCACATGGATGGCACACCCGACATTGGAGGAAAAAATCTGGGTTTCCGACCCATGCAGATGCTCCTTGCCGCGGCCGGTGGATGCTCAACCATCGACATCATTGATATTTTAAAGAAACAGCGCCAGAAGCTGGATGACATCAAAGTTGAAGCAACAGGCGAACGTGTATCAAGGGGCAACTATACAGAGTTTAGCATGATCCATCTTCACTATATCCTATCCGGCGATCTGGATGAGAAAAAAGTGGCCCGGGCAATTGAGCTTTCATTAACCAAATACTGTTCCGTTACCAAAACCCTTGAGAAAACGGCCGAAGTATCCAGCAGTTTTGAAATCAAAAAGTAGCCGGTTACCCATAAACTCTCTGATTGCCCAAGCCGCTAACTCTTATGTCCGACAAGAATAAACGAGCATTTGAAACGGACGCCATCCGTACCCGCGTATCCTCAACACCCGAGCGTGAGCACTCTGTACCTCTGTACATGACCTCAGGCTTTACGTTTGATTCAGCCGAACATGCCCGTGCACTTTTCGCCAATGAAACAGAAGGGAATATCTACAGCCGCTATTCCAACCCAAATACCAATGAGTTTGTTGATAAGATGTGCCTTCTGGAGGGTGCCGAAGCGGGCGTAGCCACATCTTCCGGAATGTCGGCAGTGTTTGCCTGCCTCGCAGGACTTCTCAAGCAGGGTGACCACGTTCTTGCTTGCCGATCCCTCTTTGGGTCTACTCATCAAATCATGAGCAGTATCCTGCCAAAGTGGGGAATTACCTGTACCTATGCAGATGCAGGAAAAGAAGATGAGTGGGATTCCCTCCTGCGCCCGGAGACCAAAATGCTATTTCTGGAAACTCCGTCCAACCCCGGACTGGACCTCATCGACCTGGAATGGGCAGGCAGATTCTCCAGGGCGCATGATCTGATTTTTGTAGTTGATAACTGTTTTGCAACGCCCTATCTGCAGACCCCCGTTACTTATGGAGCAGACCTGGTTCAGCATTCGGCAACAAAGTTTATTGATGGTCAGGGCCGTGCCATTGGAGGGATTATCGTCGGATCCAAAAAATACGTTGATGAGATACAGTATTTTGCCCGTCACACCGGTCCTTCACTCTCCCCTTTTAACGCATGGTTGTTCAGCAAAAGCCTTGAAACCCTGCCCGTCAGAATGGATCGGCATTGTGACAATGCTGAATTGCTTGCTGATTTTCTAAGTACACACCCGGACGTATCGTTTGTAAAATATCCATTTAACAAATCGCACCCACAGTATGATCTTGCCAAAAAGCAGATGAAGCGCGGTGGAGGCGTGGTCTGTTTTGAACTGAAAGACGGCTATGAAAAGGCTCAGAAGTTAATTGATGGGCTGGACATGCTCTCCCGCTCTGCAAACCTGGGGGATACCCGGACCATTGTGACCCATCCGGCTTCAACAACCCACTCTAAGCTGACAGAAGGCGAACAAAAAGCTGTGGGTATTACTCCCGGCCTGATTCGGGTTGCCGTAGGCCTTGAGCATTCAGATGACATCATCAGGGATATCACTCAGGCACTGGAAAGCTAATCTGTAACCCGATTTCGTTGTACTGCTAATTTTGGGAATCTTTATATTTCGACGAATCGGAAATTTTTTTGTCAACCTTGACCCCCGATTCATCATCTGCAACAGACCATCGAATAAATTAGTCATTTAATCAGCATCTATTATTGTCCTATGAAGGAATACAGACACGCATTCTATTCCATACTGTTCACTCTTCTATTTTCAACTCTGCTGCTCTCCTGTACGGACCCGGAAGCAGAAGGGCTGACCGTCTACACCGGCGCAACCGTATGGACCGGAACCGGTGAAGAACCCATTCAAAATGGAGCCGTTGCCGTTCGCGATGGAAGGATTACCGACGTCTATAGCCTTGATGACAAAAAACCTCCTCGCGGAGCCCGGTTGGTCATGGCTGATGGAAAGTACATCATGCCGGGACTGATCAATGCCCATGGGCACCTTGCAGTGGCAAAAGACGCAGCGGAGACAGGTCCGGTAGCCGCCACCACAGATAATGTTCTGGCCCAGCTCAGGCTCTACGCCCGATATGGAATAACCTATGTGATAAGTCTGGGTGATGAACCGATCCATGCTTTTCTGGTTAGGGACACGGTTACACCCGAAGAGGGTAAAATGGCTCGTTTTAAGCTTGCAGGCACTGTACTGGAAATGACCGAACTGAATGAAGCCCTTGAACAATTTCGGAGTTTGATGGAATTGAATCCTGACTGGGTTAAAATCAGAGTTGATGATAATCTTGGAACCGAAAGCAAGATGTCACCGGAAATTTATGAGACACTCATTGACTCGGCTCATGCCCGGGATTTGCCGGTAGCAACCCACATCGTCACGCTCGAAGATGCCAAAGGGGTCGTCGAGGCAGGTACCGATCTCCTTGCTCACAGCATCCGGAATGCTCCGGTGGATGAGGAACTTATTTCCCTGATGAAAGAGAACAATGTCTGTATCACCCCTACACTGACCCGTGAATTATCTACGTATATCTACGCAGAAAGACCGGCTTTTTTCGATGATCCTTTTTTCCTTAAAGAAGCCACTCCCTGGGTAGTACAACGACTGCAGGATCCGGATGTAAAAGAATATTTTACAGGCCCTGAAGCCAACTTCTACGAGCAGGCACTCCCCCTTGCTGAGAGAAATATGATGGATCTGCACGAAGCAGGAGTAAAAATTGCCATGGGCACTGACAGCGGTCCGCCCGCACGTTTTCAGGGCTATTTTGAGCACCTGGAGATGGAAATGATGGAAGCCGCAGGAATGAGTACCGAGGACGTGCTCACTTCTGCTACCCGCTACGCGGCTCAGTGTACCGGAATCGAAGACGAAGCAGGCACACTTGAGCCCGGCAAATTTGCCGACTTCCTGATTCTGGATCAAAATCCGCTCGAATCGATCAGCAATCTGCGCTCAATTGAGGAAGTCTACATCGGCGGCATTCGGGTGGAAATGTAGCAAGGCACAGGATACAGGGTAAAGGCGTTTAAAAGATCGATTAAGCTTTTAGGAGAGGATCCTACAAGTCCCCTCTTGAGAGGGGATAGATGGTGAAGCGTACAGCGAACCATCAGGGGTGTGTTCAACTGATCTACTCAAATCTCATAGC
>JAWVZW010000019.1:0-13181 GCA_033721975.1 Balneolaceae bacterium | reverse complement strand
CTTACTGAGAGTTAATCGTTGACCGCGGTTCATTATGAAGTAAATCCTGCAAAACAGGACCTGGAATCAAAGCAGCAGGACAGCCATCAGCTGAATAATTGCATAACCTGAAAGCCCCATGACAAACGTCGTTGTGGTGTGGGTTTTCAATGCGGTTGCGGTATCCATATCCGAAAATTTGGCTACCACCCAGAAGTAGCTGTCATTCACGTGTGATACGGTAAGTGCACCTGCCCCGATGGCAAGAACGGCCAGAGCGATACCGGTTTCGGAGCTAAGCCCCATTGGGTCCAGCAGCGGTACACAAATACCGGCGGTGGTAATAATGGATACGGTTGAGGAACCCTGCGCGGTTTTCAGAAAAGCGGCAATCAGAAACGGTATGATAATACCCAGTCCATCAGCAGATGCGAAACGTGAAGCAAATTCACCTATTCCGGTCTCCCTCAACACGGCACCAAAGGCCCCGCCAGCGCCGGTAATTAAAATAATTACACCGGCCTTCTTCAGTGCTTCTTCAAGCCATTGATTTTTAATTCTCCTTTCTCCTCTTCCAACCATAAAAAAGGAAAGTATCACACCGATCAACAGAGCCATGATCGGGTTCCCAATAAAGACGATCATTGAAAAAAAGAGGGACTCACCAAATGGAGCAGATGGATATTCTGCAACCGACTTGAGGGCAATCAACAGTATGGGAATGATTATCGGGGCGGCTGCAATGTAAAATGATGGTTGATGATCTGTAGAGATTTCGGCTTCTTCTGAAAAATCCAGCTCTATACGATACCTGCCGCACCAGAAATGGGCCCATGCAAGGGCGATGAGCATGACGGGAACAGACACGCAGAGACCCAGAATCAGTACACGTCCGACGTCGGCCCCAAGAGTAGCTGCAGCGGCAAGCGGACCGGGTGTAGGCGGCACAAATACGTGAGTGGCGTAAAGTCCGGAAGCCAGTGCAATTGCAAGCACTGCTACAGCAGTTCCGGTTTTTCTGGCAATGGCCTTCATAAGCGACGAGAGAACAATAAAGCCGGAATCGCAAAATACAGGAATGGAGACGATATAGCCTGTCATACTCATAGCCAAAGGTGCTTTTTTCTCACCTGTGACGCGAAGCAATTTGTTGGCCATCACGGATGCACCGCCGGACCGGTTCAGGTACTCTCCAATAATTGTGCCTGCGGCTATAACAATCCCAATACTTTCCAGCGTTGAACCAAATCCACCCGCCAGTGTGGTAAGCAGGCTGTTAACAGGCAGCCCCGAAACGACTCCCATCACAACGGTTCCAAACAGAAGTGCCAGAAACGGATGCAGCTTAAGGCGGCTTGTCATCCATATGATGAGAACAACAACCAGCAGAAGCCAAAGAAAAGAGATCATGGCTCATCCATGCTTGAAAGGATCTCTTTGGCTCCATATTCCAGCAGCGCAGATGTTGTCTCGATATATTTTTTACCCAACAGTTTTTCCAAATCAAGTTCAGCCTGATTTAACAGAGCAATCAACTGATTTACCGTGGATTGTTCGCCCTCATTGATTTGCACGGTCATCTCTTTTCCCGATCTGCTTTTCCGAACCATATTCAGTTTCTCCAGTTTTCCGATAAATCGCGTGATAGTAGAAGGAGCCAGGTTCATTTGTTCAGCGATCTCTTTTTGCGTCATGGATCCATTTTCATCGATCAGGCGCAATAGCTGAACATAGGAGGTGGCGAGCTGATGATCCTCAAAGTATGAATCAAAAAAACGGCTGATTTCACGGCTGAAATGGTTTGCGGCAGTGTGCATGGCAGGATATGTTTGTATGTGCAACTATAACCTCATTAATCTATATGAGAGAATCAACTCCCCCGCTTCATTTTTAATGATCAATTTGCGATCTTTTTGAAACCCAAAGCCCCATTATGTACAGAGTTCAGCTGAAAAATTTCGAAGGTCCACTGGATCTGCTTCTCTTTTTTATCAAGAGGGATGAGCTCAATATCTACGATATTCCCATCTCGCATATCACGCACGAGTTTCTCGACTATATTCGTCTGATGGAGGAGCTGGATCTGGATGTTGCCAGTGAGTTTATCTACATGGCCAGCCTGCTCATGTCGATCAAGGCCAGAATGATGCTTCCGCGTGAACAGGAATCGGATGAAGAGCTGGATGAGGATGATCCGCGATACGAACTGGTTCAAAAGCTTCTTGAATACAAGCGGTATAAAGAGATGGCTCAGAAGCTTACGGTTATTGATGAGGAGACAAGGCAAAAATATTATCGGGGTTATCCGGAAGCAGATGAAGTTGAAAAACAGGCGACCGGCGAGGCGCTTAAAGATGTAACCCTGTTTGACCTGATGGCGGCATTCCGAAAGGTACTTGCGGATATCAAGCGACAGCATACCTACCATAAGGTGGAAAAAGTGCAGTACACGGTTGAACGACAGGCGGAATATGTACTCACCCGTCTGCAGTCGCGCGGCCGGACATCCTTCATTACGTTCTGTTCGGAGCTGAAATCACGAATGGCTATCGTCGTAACATTTCTGGCAATTCTGGAAATGCTCAAAGAACAGCAAATCAATTTATTTGTGGAGGAAGACGATTCAACGGATTTCTACATTGATCTCAAACCGGTAGATGAAATCATCGGAACATCATCCGGATCTATCAAAACTTAGTTTTATAGGATGGTATGAAATATCTATTGACAACACTTCTGGCATTTCTATTGTCAAATTGTACGGCACAGGACAGGCTCAGTAACGAGGAGAGAGAACAGAAGCTCTTCAGCTATTCTGAAATGATCACGCCTGAGTTTCTCCAGCAGCATCTTGAGGTGATTGCACATGATTCACTTCAGGGTCGCGCTACGGGAACGGAGGGGCTGAAAAAAGCAGCTGATTACCTTGCAGATTATTATCAGGAATTGGGCCTTGAGCCGATGGGCGATGATGGAAGCTATTTCCAAACTTATCGGCTCAATGCAGACTACACGGATAGTTTACTGTATGACACCTACAAAATAGAAGGTGAGGATTTGGTACTGATAGATCACACGGTAGAATCTGCCAATTCTCAGGGAGACTATATACGCCTTTTTGGAGGCACGAGGTCGCTTACAGGTGATGTGGTATTTGCCGGTTTCGGGTTGAACGACCCTGAACATGAGGTGTATCACCTGGATGGAATCGATCTTGAGGAAAAGTGGGTGCTGATGTTCGAAAATATTCCCTATGTCGTTAACGGCGACACCCTGATATCAACCGACATTACCAGCAACAGCAGGATTCAATCCATACTTGGCGAGAGAGACGCAGCAGGTATCCTGCTGATATCCGATTATACTCAGGAAGAGTTTGACGACCTCGCGGGGGTCAGTTCGTCACTGATGAGCAAGCCCTCATCCATGAGTCTTGCCTATCGCAGCAATGGAAGAAGCTCGAACAGGGTTTACAAGGGTATCAATCAAATCAGCCCGGAGATGGCTGCCAGGATGCTTGGGCTTGAGGAAGGGGAAAGTCTTGAATCGTTCAGACAAAACCTGATTGATGATATGCACGCCTTCAGGGCAAAAGAAACAGGGTATTATCTGGAATACACTCCTTTTGAGGGACCTGGATATATTGAAACAAATAATGTGATTGCCTATCTGGAAGGGGGAGATCCGGTTTTGAAGGATGAAGTTTTGGTGATCATGGCTCATTATGACCACATTGGGATTACCCAGCCCAACGAAAATGGGGATGCGATCAATAATGGAGCTGATGACAATGGCAGCGGTACGGCAACGCTAATGGCGATTGCAAAAGCATTCCAGGAAGCTGCCGAGGACGGCTACCGACCCGACAGGAGCATCCTTTTTCTTCATGTTTCCGGTGAGGAAAACGGATTACTGGGGTCCAGGTATTATTCAGACCATCCTGTGATTCCAATTGAAAGAACCGTGGCTAACTTCAATACGGACATGGTAGGAAGAAGTGATCCGGAGAATATAGAAGCCGGAGATACGGATTATGTCTATCTGATTGGCGGGGAGATCATCTCTTCCGAGCTGGACAGCCTGGTTCAGTCGGGCAACCGGAAGTCTGTAAACATGAGGCTTGACCGTAAGTATAATGATCTGGAGGACCCGAATCAGTTTTACAGAAGAAGTGACCACTGGAATTTTGGACGCCTGAATGTACCGTTCGTTTTCTTTTTTACGGGCGTCCATGAGGATTACCACAGACCATCGGACCATTCCGATCAGATTGATTATCAAAAGCTCTCCCGTGTAGCCAGATTGATCTATACGTCTTCGATAGAGGTAACAAACTATGATGGCCGACCCGCTGTGGATAATCAGATGTTTATAGATATAACACGTCGCTTTTCGAGGTAAATAGCAATACCAATCCCCGGCTACAGTATCAAAGAAAACAGGGGCTTAGTACAATTCGGGCATTCTGACTTGCACATACAATTCTGGTTGTAGTGCAAAACCTCTGTATAAAATGGACGACTATTCTGAACCGAAAAGAGCATTTACAAACGCCGCGCGGTCAAAGATTTGAAGGTCTTCAATCTGTTCCCCAACACCGATGTATTTAACCGGTACGCTCAGTTCATTGGATATTCCAATAACAATACCACCCTTGGCTGTTCCGTCCAGCTTGGTGAGAACGAGTCCGGTTACATCAACCACTTCGGTGAAAGCCTTGGCTTGCTGCATGGCATTCTGTCCGGTTGATGCATCCAGAACCAACAAAATTTCATGGGGTGCTCCGTCAGTAACTTTACCCATCACCCGCTTAATTTTACCCAGCTCTTCCATCAGTGATTTTTTGTTATGAAGGCGGCCGGCTGTATCCACCAGAGCTACGTCAGCATTTCTCGAGGATGCGGCTGCGACGGTATCATAGGCGACAGCTGCCGGATCTGCATTTTGCCCCTGCTGGATGATCGGAACACCGGCCCGTTCACTCCAGATGGTCAGCTGATCAACGGCTGCTGCCCGGAAGGTATCGGCTGCGCCGAGTACAACCTGTTTGCCGGCATTTTTATACAGGTGAGCAAGCTTCCCGATAGTAGTGGTTTTACCGACCCCGTTAACGCCCACCACCATAATGACGTGTGGTTTATGAGGGAAATCTGCATCAAACTCAGCGGGCTGCCCCGGTCGGTTTTCTTTGAGCAGGTCCACAATTTCTTCTCGCAGCATCTGCTGCAGTTCATTTTGGGTCACAAATTTATCCCTGGCAACCCGAGCCTCAATACGGTCAATGATTTCTATGGTGGTTTTCACACCTACATCTGATGAGATCAGTGCATCTTCAAGATCATCAAGTGTTTCTGCATCCACCGTATTTTTCCCGGCGATACTTTTACTGATTTTGTTCAGTAATCCTTCACGGCTCTTTTCAATGCCCTGTTCAAGTTTTTCCTGTTTTTTTAAACCAAGTTTGTTTAACCAGCTCATGCAATCTGCTTCAAATTTAAATCCAGAGTTTGGGGTTAATTGAATTCGGCCCCATTGATAATTTTGTAGTAACGGCGTTTATATTCAATAAAAGATACGATCATGATAAGTGCCGAACCAACCATAAGAAATGTTTGGACTGTTTTGGCTTCAGGGAAAAAGAATACCGAGATCCAATAGAGACCCATCACATTTACAGAAATCTTGCCCGACATGATCGACATGGCCACTTTACCCCGCTTCTGCTTGATATGGGCAGAACCGGCCATGATAAGCAGGTCGCGCGTGACTCCCAGAATAAAGTACCAGAGCGGGATCCAGCCTAATAGTACTGTATAGAGGAAGAGAAAAAAGGCCATCAACTTATCCGCTATGGGATCCAGTATTTTGCCCAGTTCCGAGATTTCATCCCGCCATCGTGCAACCAGACCATCCAGATAGTCCGATAGTCCGCCATAGAGAATCAGTGCGATGATCCATCCGTTCGTTTCATAACCATTTTCGATATGAAGCCAAATAATGGGTACTACCACGAGTATTCTGGTAAACGAGATAAAGTTCGACCATGTGAAAATGTAGTCACGCACCTTTATCTTCTTGCCATCGATATTTATAACTTCTCCCATAGTTGGCGAACTCAATCCGTAGTCATTGATTGAGAAAATACATTTTATACGGCTTAATTTATATTTAAATGGAAGATAAACACCCCCAGGACTCTGATGCAGTCCGCTCTGCCCTTACAGAAACACCCCTTCGTTCAAAAAACGTATTTGACGGAGTACTGCTAAAGGTTTATGTGGATGACGTTCGCCTTCCGGATGGATCCACATCGACGAGGGACTGGATCCGTCATCCCGGGGCAAGTGCTGTGGTACCTGTATTTGAAGACGGAAGTGTGATGCTTTTGAAACAGTTTCGTTACCCGCCGAGGGATATATTTATTGAAGTTCCGGCAGGAAAGCTGGACCCGGGGGAGAGTCCGGAGATAACAGCCGAAAGAGAACTGACTGAGGAGAGCGGCCTGACCTGTTCAAATCTGGTAAAGACCGGTGAGTTTTATCCCGCCATCGGGTATGCTGATGAAGTGATCCATATTTATGTAGCATGGGGATTGGAAAGACAGGAACAGCAGGTGGATGATGATGAGTTTGTTCTGAACTACAGAGTTCCCTTTTCCGAAGCGCTGCGGATGGTTGAAGAAGGGGAGATTACTGACGGAAAAACGATCTGCTGTCTGATCAAGACCTGGCTATGGTGGAAACGTAACGGCCCTTTCGAGATATCCTTTGATTAAACCCGGTTACACAGGGACTGCTTAACTCACTTCAGTATGCCTTCCTTCCTGGCAAGCCGGTAGAGCGATTCATGCATGGAATTTCTGTCAACATCTTTTCTTCTCACCAGTTCCTCAATTTCATCTCCGGTGAACATGAGAAGACAGCCGCTTTCCCTGAACTGTAAATCAAAGTTTCTCGGATCCGTGAGCCGCAGCTTGTCAACATTCATTCCGTCCGGGCTGACATTTAGGTTGATCAGGCAATAAAATTTGTCATCTGGTTCATCCCCAAATTCAATAACCTGAAGTGTGGTTCTGTCGAATGGCAATTTCATGGTCTAGTTGGAATAGCGTTCTAAAAAATCACGTGCCTTTATTATCTCAATCACTTCCCCGCTGCCTGCATCTTTAATTTCAACCTGGAAGAGACTGATAATGGCCTGATTTTTCAAACATTCCAATGTCTCTTCAACTGTGGTGCAGGTTTCCGTTTCACTCACGAGGTCATTTACTCCCTGAACGACATAGATAATTTCCTTATCGGATTTTGTCCTTTTTGTTTGAACATTTTCAGGACCCTCTTCATCGAAATAAGAACGAATGGCTTCTTCAGTTACATACCATTGCACTCCCAGCTTTCTTCCCTTGAGACGTCCCTCGCGCAAATAGGCGCGTAGCGTCATTTTACTTACACCAAGCATTTCGTGCAGGTCATCTACTGAATAAAGCGTTAACGAGCCGATATTTCGTGGCATTGGCACTAATATTTATGATCATTTATCTATTAAAGAAGATATAAAATCTATGTTTACCAAACATTAGTTATATATTAGTCTATGAAATAAAATCTCTTTTGGTCGAGTGGGTCAAATCGCCGTATATTAATTCTAATTGATCGAAACAAAAGCCCATCTCATCGATCAGATTATCTGCCAATCACTCCTCCGAAGGTACTTTCTGCACCCAATCTGTTTCCATCGTTAGTATATTTTCAAGTCAGATTAAGCTGCAAATCAAGTACGCCTAATGATACTGGGTCCTGATGCTGAACACCCTGGTAAACAGATGTGGATGAGAGAGACCGCAGGGAAGGGTGGTAAGAAGCTGCAAGCTGTATCATGGAAGATGAGTGCAAGTATGTATGAACCGGCACGCATCAACGGTTAGATTTTCAGATACGCAGATGTACTGACGACCGGTTGCGCATGTCTCTTTAAGTTAATACTCTCAGGTTCAGGTAGCAGGTGAGGCAGAAGCCGCTTTACCGCCCGATATGCCAGAAAGCCATACTTCTTTCTTCTCTGATACATATACCTTGATCTGATTAGCCGTAATGTAAACGACAGGTATCAGGATTAGCGTGATCAGCGTAGATGCCGTAAGACCTCCAATCACCACTCTTGCAAGAGAAGCCTGGATCTCACCGCCTGCCCCCCAGCCAAATGATAGCGGGAGTAATCCCAGAACCGTTGTGAGTGTAGTCATTAGAATCGGACGGAGTCTCAGCTTGCCGGACTGTATAACCGCTTCAAATACAGAGAGGTTTTTCTCACGTCTCATCAGATTGATATAGTCTACAAGAACGATGGCGTTATTCACCACGATACCAATCAGCATGATAACACCCATGATGCTCTGCATATTGAATGTAGTTCCGGTGAGAAGCATGGTCGGAATAATACCAATCACGGCTACAGGTACCGCGAACATCACAATAAGCGGATCAAGAAAGCGCTCGAACTGGGCGGCCATTACCATATAAATGAGCACCAGGGCCATCAGAATCGAGATAATAAAATCCTGCTGGGCTTTTTGCTGCTCTTCATACTCTCCGCTGTAGATGATGGAAAATCCGGGAGGTAGCTGGTAATCGGCCAGTTCAGCCTGAATTTTTTCCACAGCCGCTCCAAGGGGAACACCGCTCTCCAGGTTGGCTGAGATATTTGTGACTCTCTGGCCATTGATACGATTGATTGATTCGGGTCCGCGGGCAGTTTCCTGCTGTATCACGGTTGACACGGGAATCACGTCGCCGGTGGATGTACGAACCGAAATATTGTTAAGGTCAAGTGTACTCATGCGGTCCTGTTCCTGCAGACGAACCGTGATGTCAAATTCATCACCGTTTTCGCGAAAATACCCGGCGCGTGTACCGCCGATATTGGCCTGAATGGCCTGGGCAACTTCGCGCCCGGTTAAGCCGAGTTCCGCGAGCCTCTCCCTGTCGAAGACAACATTTTGTTCTGGGCGCCGGTCTTCACGATCGGAACGAACGCCGGTAATTTCAGGGATCCGTTCAATACGCCGACGGATCTCATCCGACACCTCATCCGCAGTGGCAATATCGTAGCCCCGAAGCTGCAGCTGAACGGCCTCTTCCCCGCCGGAACCAAAAATGCGTCTCAATATCCACAGACCGCTTTGAGCATTCACACGAAAGAATCCGCCCGGAATAGTACCATCCACTCTTTCACGAATTCTGTCAGCGAGTTCATAGGAGCTGATGGTACGTTTTGAAGCTTCGACAAGCGTAATTTCAACCTCTGCACGGCCGTTTCGGACTTCGGTAGACATATACTCAACCTGGTCCTGAGGAACAACTTCATTCACCTTGGCCTTGAGCTCTTTCATGTACTCATTGGCTACGGCAATGTTCATACCGTCAGCCAGGTAGAAGTTGATGGAGATCTCATCAGCCTCCGTTTGAGGGGCCAGTTCCGTCTGTATAAAGCGAATTCCATAGAACGATGCGGCCAGCAAAATTGCCGTAATCGTGAATACGGTGTATTTACGATGGATGGCTGTTTTCAGAAACTCACTGTACCGGTTTTCAAATTTTTCAAAAAATATCTGGAAGCGGCCTTTATCCTTTTCCGTAAGCTCGGAATCCGGCTTGATCGTCATGATCTTGCTTGCCAGCATGGGAACCAGCGAAAGTGCAACAATGAGTGAACAGAGAAGTGCGAATACTACCACGAGTGCCAGCTGCTGAAACATGGTACCCGTAATGGTTTGCATGAATACCACCGGCAAAAAGATTACGGAGGTCGTTATGGTGGAGGCAATAATGGCGCCACCAACTTCACGAGTTCCGGTCAGTGCACTTTCGGTCAGGGATTTTCCACGTCCTCTCAGGCGTACGATATTCTCCAGTACTACAATGGCATTGTCAACAATGAGGCCAACTCCAAGGGCCAGTCCGCCAAAACTCATCTGGTTAAGTGTGAGACCCGAAAAGTAGAGTAGTCCGAATGTTGCAATGATGGATATGGGAATAGCCAGAGAGATGATAAACGTAGTTGAACCGTTTCTCAAAAAGAGATAGAGTACAAAGATTGCGAGAATGGCACCCCACATTGCCGCCTGCTGAACATTGTCGATCGAATCCTGGATAAATTCGCTCTGATCAATTACCACCAGCAGATTGACATCCTCTCTTTCACTATTCACCCGTTCAACTTCCCGCCGGATATTTTCAGCCACGGCAACGGTATTCGCACCTGTCTGCTTGCGGATTCCCATACGGATCATGGGCTGATCGTTAACCGAAACCACACGATTGATATCGCTGTAGGTGTCCTCAACATCGGCTACATCCCGAACTCGTATCGGGCGTCCGTCCTCGTCCCGGGAAATGATGGTTTCTGAAATTTGTTGAATGGATTCAAACTCTCCCAGTGTACGGACATACAGCTGTGTAAGCCCATCCTTAACATTTCCACCGGGAAGTGTATTGTTTTCAGCAACAATAGCATTTCTGACATCATTAGCGGTAAGTCCGCTGCCTGTGAGTCTGTCGCGTTTCAGATTCACACGAATCTCCCGGTAAACGCCTCCCCAAACATCTATGGAGCCAACACCCGGAATTTGTTCAAATCGTTTGGCGATATCCCGCTCAAGCGTCAAGGTAAGCTCATCAAGAGGCCGGGTTGATTGTGCACCCAAAATAACAACGGGAAAGTCATTCGGGTCAAACTTGCGAACCCTCGGCGCATCCGCTTCTTCTGGAAGACTACGACGAACACGGTCGAGAGCCGCCCTTACATCATTTGCAGCTTCATCCAGATTGGTATTCTGTGTAAAATTCAGCGTAACCTGGCTTTCGCCCTGACGTGATTCGGAAGTCATTTCCTCCACGTTGGCTACTCCGGCAAGGGCATTCTCTAGCTGATCCGTAATGATGTTTTCAATCTCTTCAGGTCCAACATTCGGATAATCAACGGAAACGGATAGTCTCGGATATTCAATGGGCGGAAGCAGATCAACAGGGAGGTACCTGAATCCTGTAATACCCAGAACAATCACGATCAGGTAGACCATGCTTGTAGCAATAGGTCTTTTTACGGAAGTTTCTGTTACTGGCATAATCGTTTAATTAACTGGCTTCTAGAGATTGTTGTCTGCATTGGGTGAGCTATCGGGGCTCATAATTTCCATCAGAAGATCCTGAGGCTGCATTCGCTGCATGGCGATAATCTGATTCCAGGTAACTTCTCTGACACGGGCAATATTTCGGCCGTCACGTGAAAGAAGGTTTTGACCCACTGTTACCACCCACTCGCCGGGGTTAATCCCTTCAACACCCGCAGTATCCCTGCCCTTGGCAATTACTTCAATAGATCTGAATTCTGTATCTACCGGATTACTGAGGTTCGCCAGTTCATTGTTGGCATTTTCAGGATTGTTCATGAGGTCGGACTCAATACCGTATCCTGCGGCCACATAAACGCCGGTCTCACCGGTTCGCGGATTGCGATAAATGGAGCTGAGCGGAATGACGGTAGCCTGCTCGCTTTCACCATAGAGGATATCCACATTTACAAACATCCCCGGCATCAGAGCCATATCATCATTGATGATGTCAATTTCAGCGGTTGTACTAAAGCTGCCAGCTCCCAGGAAAGGGGAAATGCGTGACAGGGAAGCCGTGATGACCGTGTCACCCAGGTTTTCGGAGAAGACGCGAACCGTCTGACCCGGCTCTATATACTGCATCATTCTTTCCGTAAGGTTTACCGTAACCTTTGATCGGGTAAGATCACCAATGGTAATCAGTTTGGAACCTGTATTAACGAGCATTCCGGGTTCCACTGAGCGCTGACCCACAGTACCGTTGATGGGAGCACGAATTTCGGTACGGCTCAGCTGCTGTTTCTGCTCTTCAACAGATGATTCAGCCTGTTCACCGCGGGCTTCGGCAAGTTCATAGCTGGCTTCAGCCGATTCAAGCAGAGCCTGAATCCTTTCCATTTCTAGTTCACTGGAGAGATCTCTTTCGTTCAATACCTGTTGCCTGCGCATCTGTGATTCAACTTCATTCAGCTCGGCTCTGGCTTGCCGCTGCTGGGCCTGTGTGATACGCAGATTGGCTTCTGCCTGCCTCAGTTGTTCGCGAAGCTCGGAATCATCCAGCTTAATGAGAATATCCCCTTCCTGAACGCGATCACCATCCTGTACATAGACTTCCAGAACGGGAGCAGAAATCCGTGGATATAGGTCTATTTGATTGGCAGCGGCAACCACTCCGCTGAGTCTCTCTTCCAGTGGAAGTGAGCCGAGACGTGCTTCAACGGCTTCAACAGCCGGGTATACCCGATCTTCACCAAAATTATCCACAGTAGCTTCATCACCTGATGAGCACGAGGATAAAACCAATAAAATGGAAATGACAATAGAAGTAAGTGTAATTTTTTTCATAATGGATCTATTTGAATGACGCCGTAAAGAAACGATATTCACATCCGATCATTCCCGCTTTAATGTTAAATAATATAAAAGTGAATGGAAGGGCTCCGGAAATGCTCCGGTACGAACATTTTTCGGAGCAGGCTTGTTAACCGGTCAGTGAAAAAAATGATATTAACGGACACAGATGGATAGCATAACACAAATGGCTTTGGGAGCGGCAGTAGGCGAGGCTGTACTGGGTAAGAAATTGGGTGGCAGAGCCATGCTATGGGGAGCCGCACTTGGCACGTTGCCGGACCTGGATGTGGTAATGAATCCATTTATTGACAGCGTCATGGAAATGCGGACGCACAGAGGATTTACACATTCCGTTTTCTTCTGTCTTTTATTCTCTCCGTTCATCGGTTCCTTGTTGAATAAATGGTACCTGGACTGGGATATAGGCTGGAAAAGGTGGTCGTGGATGGTCTTCCTGATCTTCAGCACTCACATCTTTATTGATACGGCAACCACATACGGTACCCAGATTTTGTATCCTGTTTCAGACACCCCGTTTACAACCGATTCCATTTTTATCATTGACCCTCTATACACGCTTCCGATCGTCATAGGTCTACTGATATCGCTGTTTTTAAATAGAACATCCCGCTTCAGGCGCGTTGCAAACGGGACAGGACTGGCAATCAGTACGTTATATCTCATTTGGGGTTTTGGGATCAAGGCGCATGTTCATGCTGTATTTTCTGAGTCCTTCAAT